>ONSC01000149.1 GCA_900320365.1 uncultured Bacteroidales bacterium | reverse complement strand
AAGGACAACACCCTGGTCTCCCTGAAGGAAGACTAGGGTGTCACCTCCGTGGCTGAAGCCACATTACTCAATCACGCAGAAGGGCTGGAAGGAGACAGTACCTGAATTATCTGTTGAATACAGATTCTTGCCATTCTTGTATATGCGGTACAAAGAACCGTTCTCCAGCAAGGACAAATACACGTCTCCACTCTCATTTACCCAGAATGGTCTTTGGTCTCCGCTTGCATAATGTAGGTAAACCTCTTGACTGTAATCGAGGGTTTGATATTTAGTTCCGTTCTTATGAACCCGGACCTGCTTGTTGACCTCATCCTTGATGACTGTGTACACATCATTGCCTACACAACGCAGGCTCGAACCCAGATTATCAGCCACTTGGTCGATGGCCTTATAGAACTCTCCATTCTTATAAAGGCGCACCGATTCCATACCTTCGACCATATCCGACCCGAGAATATATACATCTCCGGCGTCGGTCACCCCGATCGTAGGTCTAGCCTGATAATTCTTCTCAATCAATGTCTCCGTGACTTTCCCGTCATCAGATAATTTGTACATGGCAAGATAAGCCTGGTCAAAATTATCCAGGATCTGCGAGCTGACATAAATATCACCATTTGGAGCGACGGCTGTGGTCACTGAGAAAAATCTTTTAGCGACACCTTTAAGATCATATTCGCTCACGGTTCCATCAGATTCAGCCTTGACAACTTTATATTCGCCATCTCGATTAACATACAGGACAGCATACACACCATTCCTGCATGAGAGGCCATAAACAGTTTCTCCTTCATGACCCGTCAGGCTGATGATCGGCTTCCGGTTCTTGCAGATCCATGGCTCCTCTCTCGATTGATTAATGTAAACCTCATAAGTGATGAGATCATTTCCCTCGGCCTCGATATACTCTGCCACGTAGAACTGGAACGCATCAGTATTGAAGATTCCACTTCTAGGATCAGGCTCTCCATTCACATAAACACTTAAATCCGAACCTATTGAATAAATGAACGGGCCTTCCGCCTCGCCCACTATCACCACGCACTCCGCAGTATAGGTACCTTCTTCCGATGTCGCCGTAACAGTCGCTGTCCCCTCTTTAAGACCGAACACTTTTCCATCACTGACAGTCACAACCGACTCATCTGATGATTTCCATGTGACATTCTTATTTGAGGCGTATTCCGGATAGTAAATAACTGTCAAAGTCCTGGATCCACCTGCGGAGAGAGTGATCTCATCAGCGTCAAGAGAAATACCCGTCAATGTCTTGTCTTGCGTAACTGTCACATCACAGAAACCTTGTTTATCGTTATAGGCTTTAGACCTGACAGCAATTCGGACCGTTCCAGGCGCAACTGCC
Organism: uncultured Bacteroidales bacterium; assembly: GCA_900320365.1. GTDB lineage: Bacteria > Bacteroidota > Bacteroidia > Bacteroidales > UBA932 > Cryptobacteroides. The sequence continues at coordinate 4,266 of ONSC01000149.1, read as the reverse complement.
GTTAACAGGCCATTTTGGTCGACGGTCGCGATATGCGGGGACGGGGACGTCCAGTCCACGGCCTGGCTGGCATCTGCGGGACTAACAATTGCCTTCAACAGGTAGGTATCCCCTTCCTTGATCTCCAAAGTAGAAGGTTCAATCGCCACACCAGTGACACTCACGGTCTTCGGGGTGACAGTCACAGAGCACGTGGCCGTCTTGGAACCATCTGTGGTTGTGACGGTTATAGTAGCAGTACCGGCTTTCAAGGCAAACACATTGCCGGTAACGTCGACCGATGCGACAGCGGCGTCAGAGGATTTCCAACCGACAGACTTATTCGTGGCGTTGCTCGGAGCTATGGTCGCGGTAAGAACCTCTGATCCGCCCTCAACCAGGGTGAGGGATGTCTTGTTGAGCGTCACTCCGGTGACGGCCACAGTAGTGGGACCGGTAGGGCTGTTGTTGTCCGGCTCATCGGGCCCGCAGGAGAACAATGCAAGGGAAAGAAACGCGGCCGCCATCGCCGCAAAAGATGTCCTAAATAGCTTTTTCATATCATGACAGGTTAATAATGAGCGATACTCATGCAATTTACGCAAATATATTCAATATCAGCGTAATATGCCAAATATAATCATTTTCAATTAATAACTAACGCCTATTCCCCAAATCGCCACATGTGGCACACCGGAATGCACCACATGTGCTGAAATATGCCCTTAAACCGTGCCATGTGGCACATCGGGACCACCCACATGGCAGGAAACAGCCCTTAAAACGTGCCATGTGGCACATCGGGACCACCCACATGGCAGGAAACAGCCCTTAAAACGTGCCATGTGGCACAACCGACTGCACCACATGGTAATGTAAATAGATCCCCGGTCAAGCCGGGGATGACAGGGAACCGGGGATGACAAGGGCCGGGGATGACAAGGGGTTATGCGATGCGGGAGACCGAGTCGAGCTCAAGGCCCATATCGCCCATCATTTCCAGAAGGGCGGAAAGGGAGGATTCGGATGATATCACCGAGGAGAGGGTGTCGAGATTGTATTCCGTGTTCTTCATGGCTTGATATTTTTAGTTGTTTCCATTTCTGTTTTCCTATCGCGAAGGTAGCCCTAGCTTGTGCCTATCCAAGGCACAAGCGTAAGAATTTTCTAATAATTCTGAGTTTTTTCGGGACTTTTTAGTAAGTTTAGAGAAATCATCTGAAAATGGGCGAGGAAAGAAGTTCAGACAAACTAGCGAGATACATCATGTGGGTGGCCGCCGCGGTTGCCATAATCGCGCTCTGCTGGTATTTCAGGAGCGTCATAATCTACATCATTCTCGCCGCTGTCGTGTCATTGCTGGGGCATCCGATAATGAGGTTGTTCCGCAAAATCAAGATCAAGGGTAAAAGCGCCCCGAACTGGCTGTTGGCCATTCTCACCCTGATTATTATCATGGCACTTATCGTCGGGATTGTCACACAAGTCATACCTGTGGTGTCAGGAATAATACAAAGTGTGTCCAACAATCTTCAGACAGCGTCTTTCAGCACCTCTGAGATAGCCCGCTGGGCAGACAAGCTAAATGTCTGGCTGATAGACCGATTCCCGACTCTCGGAAGGGATTTCAAGATTCAGGAATCCATCGCAGGCTGGATGAAAAACGCCTTCGACGTTTCATCAATCACTTCAGTGGTGGGCTCTGTGGCCTCGACACTCGGGTCACTTCTCATTGGCCTGTTCTCTGTTGTGTTCATTGGTTTCTTCTTTATCAAGGACGAGAAATTGTTCCGGAGGATCATCGGCTCCCTCGTCCCTGACAGGATAGAAGGTGAAGCGATTAAAGCTGTCGGCGACATCGAGCACCTGCTGACCAGATACTTCGGCGGTCTCCTAATGGAAGTCATAGGAGTGGCGACTCTGGATTTCCTTGGCCTATGGCTGATAGCCAAGATTGGATTCTATCCGGCGTTGGGTATCGCATTCATGGCGGGCCTGCTGAACATTATCCCATACGTAGGCCCCTGGATAGGGACCGCCATAGGCACGATCTTGGGGCTTGTCCTGAAATATAGCAGCGCTGCCGCATTGGGGGTATATCCCAATTTCTGGGTCGCATTGGTAACCCTACTCGCGGTATTCCTCTTCACTCAGTTGGTGGACAATTTCCTGTTCCAGCCTCTGATATACTCTAAAAGCATCAAGTCCAGCCCGCTTGAGATATTCATCGTGCTTCTCATGGCCGGGCATGTTGGTGGCATCCTGGGAATGTTGGTGGCCATACCCGCCTACACAGTGATCAGGGTCATAGCGGCCCGATTCTTCACAGGATTCAAACCAATCGGACGACTCATCGAAGCCACAAGCGAAGAAAACGATATTCAAGAGAAATGAAAATAGTGTTCCTTGACGCGGCGACCATGGGGGCCACGCCGCTGACCGAGATCGAAAAGCTCGGAGAACTTACAACCTATGACTCATCCACCGCAGAGGAGGCCCGGGAAAGGGTCAAGGATGCTGATGTGGCTATCCTCAACAAGATTATTGTCAACAAGGAATTCCTTGACTCAGCCCCTAAATTGAAATTAATATGCGAGGCGGGCACCGGGATGAACAACATCGACCTGAAGCTCTGCGAGGAGCGTGGAGTGGCCGCCCGTAATGTGGCGGGATATTCAACGGATTCCGTAGCCCAGATCACCTGGACGCTTATCCTTGCCCTCGCTGGAAGGTTGTTCCACTATGACGCCTACGCCAAGGACGGACGGTACTCGGCCGGGAAGATCCACACCGACTCGGCGCATCCTTACACCGAGCTGGCCGGCAAGACCATTGGCGTCGTAGGCATGGGAGCTATAGGGAGCAAGGTGGCCAAAATCGCCGAGGACTTCGGGATGAAGGTCATATATTACTCAACCTCAGGTACTTCCCACTGCAAGGAATATCCTTCAGTCCCTATAGACACCCTTCTTGGGGATGCCGATGTTGTCAGCATCCACGCCCCATACAATGAGAGGACAGCTGGCTTGATCGACTACGAGAAGATGCTTCTGATGAAGCCCACAGCCTGGCTGGTCAACACCGGACGGGGAGGAATCGCTGTAGAAAAGGACCTGGCAAGAATCATTGACGAAGGAAGGATTGCCGGTATAGGGCTCGACGTCTATGAGAAAGAGCCCCTGCCCCTTGACAGTCCCCTGCTCCACACCAGCCATCCGGAAAGGGTATTACTTACCCCGCACATCGCCTGGTCTAGTGTCGAGGCGCGCCAAAGGCTCGCCGACGAGATGGCCCGCAACATAAGAGAATATTTTAAAATGAACTAAAACTAATCAAAATGAAAAAATGCTTCTTGATCGCTCTTGCGGCGATAGCCGCCTGCCTAGTGGCCTGCCAAGAGGAACCGTTAGTCGAAGTATCGTCTGTCTCATTGAACCAGTCCTCAGTCTCTATTGCCAGAGGTGGCTCAACAAACCTGACGGCGACAGTCAGTCCCTCTAACGCTACTGATAAAACTGTGACCTGGTCAAGTTCCAACTCTTCCGTAGCAACCGTAAATAACGGTACTGTGAGTGCGGTAGCGGTCGGAACCGCCACCATCACCGCCACGGCTAGCGGCAAGACCGCGACTTGCGAGGTCACAGTGACCCCGAAGGGTGTGTCATCCATAAAACTTGACAAAACCTCGGCCTCAATGACTGTCAAGGAGGTCCTGACGCTGACCGCCACCGTCGAACCCGCTGATGCCGACGACAAGACAGTGACATGGACTTCCTCCGACGAGAGTGTCGCAAAGGTTGACAACGGGAAGATCACGGCGGTGGGCAAGGGAACGGCCAAGATCACCGCCTCAGCAGGCACAATGAATGTCACCTGCCAGGTATCGGTCAGCTACGCCGTGAATTCCATAACTCTGGATAAGAGCACCGCACAGATTGAGGAAGACGGTACTCTGACACTGAAAGCGACCGTTGACACCGAAGATCCGGACGTCAAAGTTGAATGGTCCTCAGATGGCACAGACATAGCTACAGTGGACAACAACGGGACAGTAGCCGGTATAGCGGTTGGTGAGGCCACAATCACCGCCAAGGTCGGAGACAAGACCGCCACCTGCAAGGTCACAGTCAAGGAGGGAAGCTATAAAGCAAAGGAAAGAGCCGCTCTGATAAAGTTCTTCAATGCCAACAACGGGAATAACTGGAGTGATTATTACAAGGAGACTTGGTGCTCAGACAAGCCCTTGTACTTATGGGGGGGCGTCGGAATGACACCTGACGGCAAGCA
>ONSC01000019.1 GCA_900320365.1 uncultured Bacteroidales bacterium | reverse complement strand
TTCTGTGCCACAATCTCCACAGCCTGTCTCTCAACTCCATCAGCACCGGTATACCTCTGAATCCTTAGCCTTCCGAGCACATGAACCTGGCTTCCTTTCTCAAGCTTGAAAGCGTCAGCGGTGTTCTTGTTCTCCCAGGCTATGACCCGATGCCAGGTTGTCTCTATAACCGGGCATCCCTCCCGGTCCTTGTAGCAGTAGTTGGTGGCGACACTGAAGTTGACGCACCTCGTGTTCCCGAAATCCTTGACGTAGACACTTCCGACTGTGCCTATCAGCTCGACTTTATTCAACTGTTCCATCGTATTCAAACACTTTTTCTCCCGAGAAGCTGAAATAGCAGTCGTCCGCCAATATGATATGATCCAGCAGGGACAGTTCCATCAGGTCGCAAGCCTTCCTCAGTTTTGATGTCCACTCTATGTCATGAAAACTTGGTAACGGGTTACCGGAGGGATGGTTGTGCAGCAGGATGAAACCCTGAGCGTTGTTCAACAGGGTTCTCTTGATGACTGTCCTGTTATTTATGGAAGTCTGCGTGAGAGTCCCCATTGGAAAGCATCTCCGTGGAGATTATCGCCTTGTCGTTGGGTTTCAGAGTGATGGAGTCATGAGTACCCTCAATCCGCCACCATCGCCCGTAGGCTCAATGTATCCCTTCTCCTTCAAACTGCTGAGGAGGCGTTGAATGGCGGATTTGTTAATACCAAGCTCATCATGAAGGTCATCGATTGTTACAGATGGCAGAGTCTGAATGATACGTAGGATTTTGGCATAATTGGGTGTACGGAATTCAACTCTCTGCCCATCATACCACCATACATTTTCACTCGGCTCTGTAATGAATCGAACGTCATTATAGATTTCTTCCGCAACCAGGGCTGAGAAGTATTTCAAGAAAGGGCGAATGGAACCTAGTTTAGCATGAGCCCCAACGCTAGGAGTTGAGCCCACTTCCAAATCCGCTTTGTGCAATGCCTCAAGATACTCTTTCTTCCCACGGCTACGAACCACTATCATCGGATAGTTATGCCGCGCAAAGATGTAGTTAACAAGTAATCGCGCGATACGGCCATTACCATCCTCAAAGGGATGGATCCTGATATAGCGATAATGGAAGAGGGCGGCCAACTCGACGGGGGAGAGTTTCCCTTTGCTCTCTTCTTCGTTATACCAGTCAACCAGGTCTGTCATAAGCGCAGCTGTCTCTTCCGGAGAAGCATATTCAAAGCGGTCTCCATAACGAGTAATAACACTATTTGGTCGAGTCTTGTATGTCCCGGCATGGATCACATAGCTGGCCTGTTGACCACCAGGGAGTTTGCGGTAAACTGTAAAATCCTCTCTAAGAAGCGTTTTGTGAAGCTGACGGATGAAGTTCTGTGTGAGAGGCATATCCTTAATACCAGCCTGTTCCTGCATCATCTTCAGGCCGACATTACTAGCTTTCATTTCCTCCAAATCCTTCATCTCCGCTTCTCCTACAACTTTGCCGAATAGGAGAAGCAGTTCTGTCTGTCCGTATGTCAGAGTGTTACCTTCAATATGGTTACTGTTGAAGTTGAAATCAACAGTGAATTTACGGCTGAGTCGCTCACGGTCTCGGTCGGAGATGGGCTGGATAGATCGCCATGCCTCAATCGCTTTGGCAACATTTAGGTACTTCATTTTTCAAAATGTTTGCTAATTGGTGGTAAAGATACCACTTTTTATCCAACTTTTATCCGCTTTTGATCAAATTCTACTTCCTCATACCTTTCCACAAGTCTCGGGCAAGAAAGGCATTTCAGGTATCTGATTGCTTTTGTTTTTATGTGATTATTAATAACTTTACCATGAGGAGAGGTATGCGACGACTTGGAGCCTTGGTGACCTTCAAGCAAATGAACAACAATTAATTTATGAATAAAATAACCACATTGATCCTGGCGATGGCGTTTTGTGCGGCCACAATGCCTTTGGAAGCCAGAGACATTGACTTGAAGTCGTTTGGCGCCAAGCCTGACGGAAAGACGAAAGTGACCGCCACGTTGCAGAAAGCCATAAACGAGGTCAGCAAGGCCGGCGGCGGCCAGGTGATCCTGTCGGGAGGAACGTTCCTGACCGGTCCGATAGAACTCAAGGACGGGGTTGAACTTCACATCGAAGCCGATGCGACCCTGCTGGGCTCCCCTGACCTCAAGGACTATCCTAACAGGACCGGCTCGAAACATGTTATTCCTGAAAACCTGCCCCGGTGGAGGGACATCGCCCTGATCTATGCCGACGAAGCGGAGAACATTGCCATCACCGGCCGGGGCACCATCGATGCCAATGGAAAGAATTTTGTCAGGCCGAAGACCGAGTCGGACAAAACCGCCTGGAACTACGTTAGGATAGTCCCGAACAACGAGTCCGTCCCGAGGGTGGTTTATTTCACCGGCTGCAGGAATGTGACCGTCACCGATGTCACGATGGTCAACCAGCCCGCCGGATGGAGCTATTGGATCCACGACTGCGATCTGGTGCACTTCGATCGCTGCAAGATTCTGGCGAACGTGGAATACCCGAACAACGACGGCATCCACATCAATTCCTCCAGGGATGTGACCGTGTCGAACTGCTTCATAGAGACCGGAGACGACTCGATCATCGTACGGGCGAACAACCGCTCGCTACATGAGAAGAAAGTATGCGAAAGGGTGACAGTGACCAATTGCACCCTTCACAGCTGGGCCAATGGTATCCGGGTCGGATGGGTCAACGACGGAGTGATAAGGGACTGCGTGTTCTCTAACATCGTGATGACGGACACGAACGTGGGAATAGTTATCCAGCTGCCCGGCGAGACAGATTCCGATTACGGATGCGAGGCCACGCTCATCGAGAACATCCTGTTTTCCAACATAGTCATGGACGGAATATATGCCCACCCGATTTCCGCCCAGATCGCCGACAGCGAGTTCACAAAGGTTGAGGCCGTCAGGAACATCCGTTTCCAGGGCATCCACTCGCGCGGCCTCCAGTTCCTCTACATCAAAGGCACGGAAAAGCATCCTTTCGAGAATTTCACATTCTCCGACTGCACCTTCGAAAGGGTCTCCGACGAGGTGCTTCCCGGCTACAAGGAGCATGGCTCCTCCTATTGGGACCGCCACAAGGAGGAAACCTTCTTGCATGCCAAGAATTTCGTCTTCAATAACACTACCTTCACAACATATTGACATCCATGAAACGAATCCTGTTCACGGCCTTGGTGGCCTTTTGCCTACCCGTCGTGCTCTTTTCAGCAGGCAGGACCTGGACCCTCTCTTCCCCTGACGGAAGGATCAATGCGGAAATCCGCTCCGACGGAAAGGTGACATATTCAATAACATTCGATGGCAAGGTCATCCTGGCCCCATCCGAAATCTCCATGTCCCTCGGTGACGGACGCATATTCGGGGAAGGGACGGTCAGGAGCACCAAGGCCGGGAGCGTGGCCGAGCACGGCCTTCCCGCCATAGCCTACAAGGAAGCCGCTGTCGACAACGTCTACAACTGGCTGACCCTGAACTTCAGGGACTGCGCCATAGAGTTCCGCGCCTTCGATGACGCGGTTGCCTACAGGTTCGTCTCGACCGCGAAGAGGGGAAGCTTGATCATCCTGTCCGAGCAGGTAGGATTAAATTTCCCGGAAGACTGGACGTCCTGGGTCCCGTATGTAAGCACGAGCAGGATCGAGTCTTTCGAGACCCAATTCCGCAGTTCCTTCGAGAGCTACTACAAGCACATCAAACTCTCTGAATGGAATCCCGCGAGGCTGGCCTTCCTTCCGGTAGTGGTCGATGCTGCAGACGGAGTCAAGGTGCTGATCACCGAATCGGACCTAAGGGACTATCCGGGACTGTTCCTCAACGGAAAGGGAGGGCAAACGCTGGATGGGGTTTTCGCCCCATACCCCAAGACCGTCGTCAACGAAGGACGGGAAGGAGTGGTCAAGGAACGGGAGGACTTCATCGCGAAGGCGCAAGCAGGGAAGCGTTTCCCTTGGAGGATCGTGGGGATATTCGAAGACGAGAAGGACCTCACGGACTGCGGCCTTGTCTGGAAGCTCGCGACCCCCGAGGACAAGACAGTCGACTGGAGCTGGGTAAAGCCGGGCAAGGTGGCCTGGGACTGGTGGAGCGACTGGACTCTCGCCGGGGTCGACTTCAAGGCTGGAGTCAATAACGACACCTACAAGTATTTCATCGACTTCGCCTCCAAATACGGAATCGAATACGTCCTGCTGGATGCCGGATGGTCCGACAAGGAGAAATATGACCTGTTTCAGGTCGTTCCTGCGATAGACATCAAGGAACTCGTGAGATATGCCGACGAAAGGAACGTCGGACTCGTTCTCTGGGGCGCCTTCACGTCCGTGACCAAGGACATGGACCACGCTTTCAGGCACTACTCTGAAATCGGCATAAAGGGCTTCAAGGTGGACTACCTGAACAGGGACGACCAGTTGATGGTCGCCTGGAGCGAGGAGATCGCCAGGACTGCGGCTAAGTATCACCTGATTATAGACTTTCACGGGGTGTTCAAGCCAACCGGACTTGAGAGGACCTATCCGAACATCATCAACTACGAAGGAGTCGCGGGACTTGAGCAGATGAAGTGGGGTGCGGAAAAGTCCGACCAAGTCACCTACGACGTGACCGTCCCGTTCATAAGGATGGCCGCGGGAAGGATGGACTACACCCAGGGAGCGATGATCAACTGCACGAAGAGGAAGGCCTTCTCGAACTACGCCTCCCCCATGAGCCAGGGAACCAGATGCCACCAGCTCGCCGAATATGCGATATTCGATTCGCCTTTCGCCATGCTCTGCGACTCCCCGAGCCTGTACCTTGCGGAACCCGAGTTCACGGAATTCCTTTCCCTTTTCCCCGCGGCGTGGGACGAAACGGTCCCTGTCTGCGGAAAGATGGGTGAATATGTGGCCGTTGCCAGGCGGAAAGGTTCTGATTGGTTCGTCGGAGCCCTGACCGACTGGAACGAACGCGACCTCGTCCTCGACCTGGGCTTCATCGGAGGCGGGAAGATGACAATATTCCAGGATGGAGCCAATGCCGAAAAGGCTGCCCGTGACTACAGGAAAACAACCTCGGAAATGCCTTCAGACGGCAAGGTCATCATCCACATGGCGCCTGGCGGGGGCTGGGCTGCAAGGATTACTCCCTGAACAGGGATTCGGCTACGCATTATTCGTAAGTATTTATGAGGAACTCCGTCTTTTTCGTTACGATTGTTTTAGCCATTTCCTGCACCAGCAAGGTTAATCTAGTCCCGGACACTCCTTCTGACGCTCCAGACTACCTGTGCACGTGGAATCTTCAAGGATATGTATGCAGTTATGGGCCTCCCGAGGAGATGCGCGCTCGGATGACTGAGCGTTACCTTTTCGGGAATGGGCCATTCGAGGGATGGACTTCGCTATATCCCCAGATCCGTCAAGACTTATATTTTGTAATGGACGATTCGTGGGACATCCCTGCCGACAGGAACGAGCGCTGGGATAATCCCTATTACGGGACAGCGAGATTGGACACATCCAGGTTCCCTTCTTTCCGAGGCACTCCCGAAGAACGGCTTAAGGCTCTTTCCGACAGTGTGAAAGGCAAGGGATGGAAAGGCTTGGGCGGATGGATTTGCGCCCAGAAAGCAGATACGGATCAGGATGTTCCTGAAGCAATATACTGGGGCGATCGTTTGAGGGAGGCCCAAGCTGCCGGGGTCAGGTACTGGAAGGTTGATTGGGGCCGGGATGACCATAACCGCCAATGGCGCGAGAACCTTATTTCCTGGGGCAGGGAACTCGCTCCGGACCTCACTATTGAGAGCGCCATGAATCCGGACTTCATCAGTTTCAGCGACACCTACCGGACCTATGATGTCGAGAATATCACCGCCCAGACAGTCACAATAGACCGTGTCGCCGACCTTCTCAAATATTCACCGGAAGGGAATGCCGCCGGCATAATCAATTGTGAGGATGAGCCTTACATTGCGGCCGGACTGGGTTGCGCCATCGGTATCATGCGTCATCCATTTGTCGGAAACCTGCCTTCCGGCCGTCCTGATCACGCCTTTCCGGAAGCTGCCAGGGATCTGAAAAGAAGAATTGATGAGATAACCCGGGGAGTACGCTGGCACCGGATAGCGTCTCCATTCTGTTCAGATGGGCTATCATTCTCGGTGGACACATTAATATTAGAGGACGGGTGGATTTTCCATGCTGACGAGAGTTGGATAGGCCATGCTATCGGAGAGATCGTCTATGCCTCCGCTCCAGCCCGGGTCAGCCGGGGGATGCCTCTCCCCAAGGTTGGGTCAGACAACCCTGACCGCCCTTTCGTTCTGGCCTCCCGTTATCCTTCTGGCGCTGTCGCCGTGGCGACAATAGGCCGTTCTCTTAAGCGTTCTTATGTGCTGATGGAGGTACCGGTGGAGATCGAGATCCCGTCTGTCCAATCCAAAGTCGGGGTGTTCGGCCGTTATGAAAGCTTGACACTCAGATATCCCTCCGATCTTGGCAAAGTCCGGATTTTGGCTCAAGATCTTGCCGGGACTGAGGCCGTGGACATCTCGGACAGAGTCACGGTTGACGGTTCCTCTATCGTGATACCAGGTGAGGTTATCGCGGATGTCGGTCTTTCAGCAGCCTCAGAAGGGGATATTTCAGATCCCGGTCTTGTCCTGGCCATCATCTGAAACTCAGCTTCTGTTATTCTTGATTATCTTACTGCTGGTTCTCTGCGGAGGGTCTGGAGTGGCGCTCCCAGGGCGTTTTTCGCAAGTGGCTAATTGTCAAGTGCTTGGCTTAAGGTGCATGGAATAATAGACCACCCATTAATTCTAAAAGCGCTGTAAATCAATAGCTTCTGAAAAACGGTTGCCAATGAGAAGTCGTGGGTGTCAGCCACGACTTCAGGTTTGTTTGTGGCTGAATTGACAATAGAGGCTTTGTGAAGATTTCCTATCTTTGTGTCAGATAAATTAGGAATTTTAATCTTAATGATACTTCAGATGGAACTTATTGACGCTATCAAGACCCGCCATGCGGTCCGCAAATACACTGACAAGCCCATCGAGGCATCCATAATCGCAACGCTTCGCAGCCGTATAGAATCACTGAACGGGGAGAGCGGTCTTCATATTCAGCTGGTCCTTGACGAACCCAAGGCTTTCTCCAGCGGTATCCTCAAGTATGGAGCCATCTCAGGAGTGAAGAACTACTTTGTGATGGCCGGTAGAAAGGGAAAGGATATTGAGGAAAAGATTGGCTACTACGGCGAGCATCTGGTCCTTCTGGCCCAGACCCTCGGGCTTAATACCTGCTGGGTCGGCCTGACCTTCAAGGAGATTGATGAGGTGATATCACTCTCAGAGGGAGAGACCGTCCACTGCGTCATCGCACTTGGATACGGCATCGATGGAGGCAAGCAGCATCCGTTGAAACCCATTGAGAAGTTCTACGAGGCTGATGGCGAGGTTCCCGAATGGTTCAAAGCTGGAATGGAAGCTGCCCTTCTCGCTCCGACTGCGGTGAACCAGCAGAAATTCAAATTCGCGCTTAGGGACGGGAACAAGGTAAAGGCGGAGACGGTCTTCTCACTTGCCGGTAAAGGCTATCTGTACTATGACCTCGGCATCGTGAAATGCCATTTTGAGATCGGGGCCGGAAAGGAAAACTTCGAATGGGCATGAAGTTGTCCTGATGGGCGAACACTGAGACCGGTGACCACTGATGAGCTGCACTCCAAAATAATACGCACAACGCCTGATATCGATGATGTCTGGGCCTCAGACCATGCCGCCGTTAATACGATATTCAGTTATTGACGGCAGTCTCCAAGGCTTCCAAGTCTATCTCCGGTGCTGGACCTCCACCGGTGCGGGTGAAGGCGGTGCCATATTCCGTCCGTTCGTTGAAGAACCCGCAGTTTTTCAAGATGAAGCAGGAACCTTCGGAAGCGCCGAACAGATCCCCTCGAAAGCCGCTCCGTCCGGTATTGTCGCAGGAAAACCGGGCCGACGTCACCTCTTTCCATGTCCCGTCTGTCATCCTGACCCACTGGTTGCCGAAACGGACGCTGCGGGTTAGGAATCCTGTGTTGGGGTCGAAGCATTCTAGGAATGAATAGGCACTCTTGTACCAGGTGTTGGTGTGCGGCCGGCGGAAGGATGCGAGGAGGTGCCACTGTCCTTCCTCATCCCGGAAATAGCCGGTGTAGTCGGTATTCCCTTTCCCGTCCGGATGGACATGGACCAGCGTTCCGTAGGTCTTGCCGGGCTTCCAGGGATATGTCATGAAGCTCTGGCCGCCGGAACCTTCCCCTCCGAAGTCCTGCGCCGTCACGCCTGCACCCTTGCGGAGGGTCTTGATGCGCATGTCCTCTGGGATAGCTCCGGGATTGTCGGTCTGGTAGGGACTCCACACGGAGAAAAGGACAGTGTTGGGGCCGTCTGTATGGGTCTGAATGCCCATATAGCCTTCGCTGAAGCCGGTTAGCATGTAGTATGTGGCCGGGACGTTGCCCTCTTCGGGGACGGTGGCCTCATTGTAGAACCATTCAGCGTCACCCTCGGGGAAATCGTAGAACAGGTGCACGGATGGGCCGCGGCGTGACCAGTAGCTGTCTTCCCCCTTATCTTCCGGTGTGTAGTTCAGTTTGCCGGAAAGGGCTGTCCCGCTGGCGTAAAAGCAGTTGATCCTGGAGAATGGGGCATGGTCAGGTTTTGCCGCGATTCCTTTGATGTCCACACGGACATAGCCGGGTTCCTTTATTTCGAAATCGCCGATGTCAAAATTGCCGGATTCCATGATCTTGACCCGGTGTGACTGGCCGGCACAGGTGAAGGAGAATTCATGGGATTCCGTCCCGTATGGTTTTGTGGCCTGGAACGCCAGGTGCAGGGTGCCTTTCCCCTCTGTCCGGAAATAGAGTGAAAGGACAGTTTCGGGGTCGTTCCAGGACTTGAGTGTGCTCTCGTACGTGTCGATGACCTCCGGGGCCTTTGTATAAATGGATCCGCTAGTGGATGTGACGAACACATTTCCCCGGAAAGGTATGACAAGGGCATCCTTTGCGGGTTCGAATGGGACTGCGGGAGGGTTCCCGCATGCCGCGGCGAGAATCAGTGCCGGCAGCATGGCTTTGAAAAGAATATGCATAATCTTTCAATCTTATCCCAAAGATAGCGTTTTCCGGGCATAAATAATTATTTCGATAGTTTCCTATATTCGCGATATGAGACAGAGACTGGAATACATGGATCTGCTGAAGTGCTTCGCGATCTTTTCCGTGCTGCTGGGACATGCGACCGAGCAGTTATCCGGTGGGCTGTTCTGGGATCATCCGGTGTGGGAATTCATATATTCCTATCACATGCCACTGTTCATGTTCGTCTGCGGCTTCTTTTTCCCTTCTTCCTTGAAGCGTGGCTATGGAGAAATGGCCAAGCGCAAATTCCGGCAATTGGGAATTCCTTCGCTCACTGCTTATGCTATCGCCTGCATCATCATGCTCGCGACAGGGGTGACGGCCATAGCGGATCTGTGCGAATGGTCTTTCGCCGGCTTCATGAATTGCGTGTGGTTCTTGAAGTGCCTCTTGTTCTGCTACCTGCTGATGCATCCGTTGTGCCGCTGGCTGCGGAAAGACTGGCTCGCGGCGATTGTGGCCACGGTTCTGGTCATCCTGATTCCCGGGACAAAGGTCGTCAATCTCAACTTCATGCTGCCTGTTTTCTGCCTGGGCATGCTCATAGGCAACCGCAAGGAGGAGGTCGAGAGGCATCGAATCATTTGGCTGGTGCTGTCCGCGGTAGTATTCGGGGTGCTGCTCTGCTTCTGGTCAGGCCATCTGACCGTGTACGAAAGGCCCACGCATGTGATTGATCTCGCTACGGGAGCCTTCGACTGGGGGAACCTCGGTCTGACTGTGTACCGTCTGGCGTTGGGCATGGCCGGGAGCATGACATTCTATCTGCTGTCCAAGCCTGTCTATGAGGCGCTCCGGCACCGGAAATGGTGTGGGACTCTATGCCGGATCGGCGCCGCGACACTGGGAATATATTTCTTGCAAACCTTCCTGCTTGAGATCCTGGTCAACAGACTGCAGGTCTATGTCCCGATCCCTAATTCGTACTGGGTCGCCCCGCTCCTGGCGCTTGCTGAGCTGGCGCTATGCTATAACCTTGTCCGCCTGCTCCGTAAGACCCGCATCCTACGATTATTAATCCTTGGCGAAAAGGATTCTATGTCATGAAAAGAATCGTCCTCTACATTGCCGCTGTTATACTGACGCTTTCTTGCGTTGGTGGGAAAGAATGCCAAGAACTTGAAGCTGGTTTCATGAATCCGCCTCACGAAAGCCGGCCTATGGTTTTGTGGCATTGGATGAACGGCAATGTGACGAAGGATGGAATAAAGAAGGATCTTCAATGGATGCACGACATCGGCCTTTCGGGCTTCTTCCTGTTCGATGCGGCATATTCAACACCTCAGGTGGTTGACACTCTTCTTCCTTATATGAGCGAAGGCTGGAAGGATGCCTTCCGCTATGCGGTGGCTCTCGCTGATTCCCTCGGCCTTGAAGTCGGCATTGCCAGTTCTCCTGGATGGAGCCTGACTGGAGGCCCTTGGGTGAGCGAGGATGATGCCCAGAAGAAGCTGGTCTGGAGCGTGACCACTGTCCATGGCCACTTCCATGGGGACCTGCCGTTGCCTGTAAAGACTGTCTCAACTGGCCTTTTCCACGCTGTTCCGGCGCAGGAGGGCATTGTCCGAGACTACCTTAAGGAAATACGGGTTCTGGCGGTCAAACAGGGGCCGGATCCGGTGGTCGAGGATATTACCTCATCTTATAACGATGGAATACTCGACTGGACAGCTCCGGAAGGGGAATGGACTGTCTACAGGTTCGCATACACACTGATAGGAACCACGAATGGGCCCGCTCCACCGGAAGCCACTGGCCTTGAAGTGGATAAGCTGGATGCGGGTGCTGTGAGACGGTACTGGGAAAACTATCTGGGACTGTACGAGGAGGCGCTTGGACGCGAACTTGGACCCGGGACTATAAGCAATATCGACATTGACAGTTACGAGTCCGGAAAGGGGACGTGGACCTTGCTGATGGAGGAAGAGTTTGAGAAGAGGAGGGGATATTCGATGGCTCTATGGCTTCCAGCCCTTGCCGGTGAGAATATTGGCACCGATGAGGAGCGTGAGCGTTTCCTCTTCGACTGGCGTCAGACCCTTGGAGAGTTGCTCGCAGAGAATCATTACGACCTCGCCACCGAGATATTCCATTCCCATGGCATAAAGCGCTATAGTGAATCACATGAGGAAAGGCGTGCCTTCATCGGGGATGGAATGATGGTGAAAAGGACTGCGGATGTGCCTCAGGGTGCGTTCTGGGTGCGTTTCCGGGCGGGAGTATATGCCACAATGCCGCACATGGAGGCGGACCTTCGTGAGTCTTCGTCTGTGGCCCATGTCTATGGCCAGAACATCTGCGCCGCCGAAGCGTTCACCACCAACGGACGTCCGGGGAAATGGGATGGATGGTGGGCATATCAGTGCCATCCCGGAAAGCTCAAGCCTGTCGCCGATGCGGCTATGGCAGAGGGGCTTAACAGGTTTGTGATCCACACATCCGTCCATCAGCCATCAGAAGGGTTCAAACCTGGACTCGGTCTTGGCCCGTATGGCCAGTGGTTCAACAGGTTCGACACCTGGGCTTCCGAGGCACGTCCATGGATAGACTATATCAGCCGGAGCTGCTTCATGCTCAGCCAGGGCCGCTTTGTCGCGGACATCGCTTATTTGTACGGCGAGGACACCAATCCGACGGCCAGATTCAGCCAGGAGAGGCCGGCGATTCCCGCTGGATGGAACTATGACTTCGTGAATGGGGATGCTATCGTGAACGCTCTCGAGGTAAAGGATGGGCGCATTGTTTCCAAGTCTGGAGCAAGCTACCGTATGCTGGTGATTGATAGCCAGATAGAGAGGATGTCCGATGCGGTTGCCGCTCGCATTGAGGCTGTTCGTGAGGCGGGAATACCAGTCTGCGACCTCCGTGAAGGAGGGGATATAGGGGCTGCTCTTGACAATGCGGGAATCGGTGCCGATGTGCTGAATGTTCCCGACAGCGTGGCCTTTGTCCACCGGAAACTTTCTGACGGGGATATCTACTGGATAGCGAATATTTGCTCAAGGCCAAGGAATATGACTTTGGGCATGAGGGATTGTGTTTCTGGCGTCTCTGGGCGGAAGGTTCTGGAACCAAAGGTTTGGAGATCTGATCGTGGCACCATCGAGGATGTTTCCTATAGAGTTGAGGATGGACGCCTGTTTGTTGATCTCAATCTGGAAAGGGATGATGCCGTGTTCGTCGTTCTGAAAGGCAAGGCTAAGAAAGAATATATTCGTGAGGAAACACCTGTGGCTGAAGAGATTATGTCTTTTTCCGCCTGGGATGTCCACTTTGTTCCGGCCATCGAGCCAGAGAGGGGAGCAGACTATCACTTTGACATCCTGTGTGCCTGGAATGAATTCCAGGATCCTTTCCTCCGCTTCTTCTCCGGCACAGCGACCTATAAGACAAACTTCCAGTGGAACGCGGATCAGGTCACATCGGGAGTTGTGCTGGATCTTGGTCAGGTATTCAACATGGCACACGTTTACGTCAATGGCAAGGACCTAGGCCTTCTGTGGAAGGAACCGTTCAAGATTGACATATCCGATGCTCTTGTGGATGGAAATAACTCTCTGGAAATCAAGGTCACTAATTCTTGGGGCAACAGGCTCATCGGCGATTCCGCCCTTCCGGAAGATGAGCGTGCCACCATGACCTCCTGGGAATTCTACTCTCCCGACGATCCACTTCCCACCTCCGGCCTCCTTGGCCCCGTAAGCCTCTGACCTTCCTGAAATAATGTGAGTTCAGGAAACTCAAGGTAAGCTTTTAACTATTAACAATATGATCAGGCTGGCCAAGGCTTGAGACGAAAAATGTGCCTTGCAGCGGCATGGAATGTGTATTAAGTATCTGCCGTGTGCCTGCCGGCACATCAGAAATTATCGTTTTAATTAACTTAAATTTTATGAATCATTTTAGCAAAGTTTTGCTCGCGGGAGTATTGATTGTCGTGTCTTTCATTGGCGCTTCGGCCCAGAATGACTACAGGTCTCAAGGTTACAAAGGAAGTGTCTCTATCACAGATCACTTTGGGGTCTTTGTGGGAGCAGAGACATCCCACGGCTATATGTTCAATCGCAATGTTTACCTGGGTGCCGGAATAGGTGGATACATATTCCCAAACGGGACAGAGAATCCTTCTTTCGGAGAGGCCTTCCTGGATTTCCATTCTTACCTCAGGAACAAAAAGGGCACTCCTTTAGTCGGTCTCAAGACCGGATATATGCACGGATTTGACTATGAGAATAAGAGCGGAATGAAACTCCAGAATGGCCTGTTCGTGGAACCTAATGTCGGATGGAGCTGGGGCCTTCGTTCCGGACACGGATTAACCGTCGGTCTTGGTGGGAAGGTCATAGCCCCGCTCGGCGATAAGAGAACTGACCAGAAAGCTCTCTTTATGCCCAAGATTTCCTTCGGTTTCGAGTTCTAGCGAATCACCCTGTGCGAGCGGGGAGATTGCTGTGGTTTGGAACCAATTGGTTCTTAGTGATATATGTAAAGTCCATCCCCCGTTTTCTTGGGGATGGACTTTGTCTTATTCATTAATACTAAGCCTATTATAAATCACGGAATTAGGAAGAATTCCTATCTTTGTGTCAGAGGATAGGAATTCATTTCAATATGGCAAGCAACGCGGATTTCGTGCAATACATTGTGGACCAGTGCTCAGGTGCGGGGGATATTACCGTCAAGAAGATGATGGGCGATTATTGCGTTTACTGTGATGGCGTCATTTTCGCCCTTGTCTGTGATAACAATCTGTACATCAAGCCGACGAGCCAAGGAGCGGAGCGGTTGAAGGAAGTGGTGACGCGCTCACCTTACCCAGGGGCCAAGGAGCATTTCCTGATTACTGATGTGGATGACCGGGACTATCTGACGGCCATCATAAAGGCGACGATTCCCGCTCTTCCTAAGCCGAAATCCAAACGGAACCCTATGCTTGAAAAATAGAAGAAAGGTCAAGACAATAAAATCAAGAGATATGGAATTCAAAGAAGGAAGTAGTTGGAAGTGTTGCTTTGATCCGGAAACGGGATTATACACCGCACAAGTTGGCGGCGGAGTGAACTGCACCTTGTTTGAGATAACCAAGGAAATCTATGACCGTGTGGATGATCCCGATTTGGAATGGCCTTCCAGGCTGATCCACGAGGGGCGTATGTTGTTTATGTCGGTCAATGACCGATGCGGCCCCCCTTACACGATTGTGTTTGATTCGGATTATAAAATACTATGTCCTTGGTCGGATGCCTGTGTCTCAGGAGAGACATGGCCGGACGAGATGACAGATGCTGTCGTGGAAGTGCTTGAATCACAAAAGAATAACAGGGAGCAGCGTCGAAAGAAACGCGAAGGACAAAACAAGAAATGAATATGAACAAGTTTCTGACTATTTTGGCGATAGCGCTGGCTTGTGCGAGCTGCGCCTCGACAGTGGGGGAGAGATGGAGCGAGGAAAAGGCTAACGAGTGGTACGCCTCGCAGCCCTGGCCTGTCGGGTGCGTGTATATGCCATCATACGGCGGTACGCCCGTGGAGATATGGGGGGAGGAATATTTCAAGCCGGAAGTGGTTGACAGTGAGCTTGCTTTGGCGGAGGATCTTGGATTCAACGCCATAAGGCTGTTCCTTTGCGATGTCGTCTGGCAGGAAGACCCGAAAGGCTTTATGGAGAGGCTGGAAGAGACGGTGCGCCTGGCGGACAAGCACGGCATGCGTATCCTGATGACCTTTTTCACGAATGGGGGCACCATCAAGAACCCTTACACCGGGCCGCAGCCGCAGCCTGTGCCTGGGGTGCACAACTCCGTGTGGATGTCGTCGCCTGGCAAGGACGTGGTCAATAATCCCGAAAAGTGGCCTATAATCGAGCGCTATCTTAAGCAGGTCATGAGGCGTTACAAGAACGACCCCCGCATCCTGGCGTGGTGCCTTTATAATGAGCCGGAGCATACCGATGGCTTCGATACCATATCTTTCATCAAGGAGGTTTACCGCTGGGCCAGGGAGGTGAATCCTTCGCAACCGCTGACCTCCCCGATGTGCGCTATGCCCGATGCCCGCTCATACAACAAGCCCATCTCCGATTTCATCTGCGAGAACAGTGACATAATCTCCTTCCATTGTTACGATAATATCGACAGGTGCACCAGGTTCGTGGAATATGCCCTTCAATATGGTAGGCCTGTACTATGCTCGGAATGGATGGCCAGGACCCGTGGCTCCGATTACCCTTCGATCCTGCCATTGTTCAAGGAGAAGAAGATAGGTTCCTTCAGCTACGGTCTCGTCAACGGCAAGCAGCAGTGCCAGTATCCCTGGAACACAGTGGTCGACGGCAAGCCGGTTCCCTTCACGGAGGAACCTGAATTATGGTTCCACGACCTATTCCGTCCGGACCACACACCTTACGACGAGGAGGAAATCAGCTTCATCAAAGATTATCTGGGAGCCAGAAATTAGGCTCTGGCGAACAACTAATGATTTCTTTTTTTATATTTACAAGGTTAAACTAATTGTTTTGTTATAAATAATAAAGGATTACGCTTAATTATCAATAATTTATAACCACTTATTAACTAATCAACTAAAGCATTTGGTGAAATGAAAAAGAATCTGTT
Organism: uncultured Bacteroidales bacterium; assembly: GCA_900320365.1. Taxonomy (GTDB): domain Bacteria; phylum Bacteroidota; class Bacteroidia; order Bacteroidales; family UBA932; genus Cryptobacteroides. The sequence goes on along the minus strand of ONSC01000019.1, from coordinate 9,029 downwards.
ATGGGTTTGCGTCGCGACAACGCTGCTCTTCTCATTTGCGGAAGCGGCGTCATTCGCGAGTCCCAAAGCTATCCCAGGCGGAACGGAAGTTCAGCAGCAGAGGACAGTAACCGGCGTGGTTAAAGACTCCAAGGGAGTCGCTATCGTCGGCGCCAATGTCATGGAGAAGGGCGCCTTGAACGGAGCCATCACCGATGACAATGGAAACTTCTCACTCACTGTCCCCTCAAACGCGACTCTCGTTATCTCCTTCATCGGATTCACTACCCAAGAGATCGCGGTAGGGGATCAGAGCAATTTCACGATTACCCTCCTCGAGGACTCCCAGTATCTTAAGGAAGTGGTATTCGTTGGTTACGGTACCCAGAAGAAGGTCAACCTCACTGGAGCGGTTGACGTTGTCACGAGCGAAGTTCTCGACAACCGTCCTCTGTCTAACCTCACCCAAGGTCTCCAGGGAGCTGTCCCGAACCTCCAGATCACATTCGCTGATGGTAAGCCTACCCGTAGTTCCGACTATCAGGTCCGTGGTACCGGATCAATCGGACAAGGTGGTTCTGCCCTCGTGCTCATCGACGGTGTCGAAGGTGACCCGTCCTTGCTCAACCCCAGTGATGTGGCTAGTGTATCTGTCCTGAAGGACGCTTCTTCAGCCGCTATCTACGGAGCCCGCGGAACCTTCGGTGTGATCCTTATCACCACCAAGGAGCCCAACAAGGAGAGGGTATCTGTCAACTACACCGGAAACTTCATCATGAAGTCTCCCACCGTGACTCCCAATGTCGTCACTGATGGCCTTGAGTTCACCGAGTACTACATTGAGTCCTACAAAGGATGGCAGGGAGCGGCTCCTTCAAAGTTCCACTCCTCTCTGAAGATCACTGACGCCTGGTTGAATAACCTGCGCAACGGAGCGTCTGGAGTCGTCACGGAAGCCAACGGCAATTACTCCTACTACGGAAGCACCGATTGGTTCGACATGCTCTATAAGGACAGGGCTTTCGGCCATGAGCATAACATTACTGTCCAGGGCGGTGGCGACAAAGCCAACTTCCTGGTTTCCGGCCGTTACTACAATCAGGGTGGTATCTTCGAATATGACCCTGATGACTATTCGATGTTCAACGTCCGCGCGAAGGGTTCGGTCAAGGTTACCAACTGGCTCAAGGTCAGCAACAATGCCGAGTTCTCGAATATGACCTATCATAACCCCACGAATGTGGGTGAGGGTTCCGTTTGGTACGCCATCGAGTCTGAGGGCCAGCCAGCGAACGTGATGTTCAACCCCGATAACTCCCTGACCCAGGCTGGTGCGACAATTCTTGGTTCTTTCTATTATAAGAACAACTACCAGGACACCAACAGGAGGAATGTCCGCAACACCACAAGCTTCGTCGCCAATATCTTCCGTGACATCCTCACGCTCAATGGCGACGCCACTGTCCGTTACACTGACAACAGGCAGAACGGTGTTCAGTCTCCGGTTCCCTACAAGACCGCCGAGAATGGCGCTGTCAAGTACATGGGAAGCGCATATGACGGAATATATACCTCCAACCACACGAAAGGCTACATCGCCACCAACCTCTATGCCCAGTATGCGCAGACATTCGGGAAGCATGAGGTGAAACTTATGGTCGGTACCAACTATGAGCAGGAAACCTACAAGTACATGTTCATGCACAGGAACAAGAAGCTCTTTGAGGGTGCTGATGACATAGCTCTCACGACTGGTTCCCAAAACATCGACAGTGACTACTACAAGTGGCGTATCGGCAGCGGCTTCTTCCGTGCCAACTACGTTTTCGCTGACCGCTACCTCTTTGAGGTCAACGGACGTTACGACGGATCCTCGAAGTTCCCTACCATTCAGCAGTGGAAATTCTTCCCGTCAGCGTCATTCGGATGGCGTGTTTCTCAGGAACCTTTCTGGAAGATAAGTCCTGATGCCATCTCCAACCTCAAGTTCAGGGTTTCCTACGGTTCCCTCGGTAACGGTAATATCGCCGCTTACAGGTTCCAGGAACTCTTCTCACTCAACACTCAAGACAGGCTCTTGAACGGTTCAAAGAACCTTTCCACAAGTGTTCCTTCACCTATTCCCGCCGGTTTGACGTGGGAGACCGCTACGACGGCTAACTTCGGTATGGATCTTGGCCTGTTCAATGACAAGCTCACTTTTGTGGGTGACTACTACATCCGCAAGACCACCGGCATGTACTGCGCGGGCACAGAGCTCCCTGCGGTTTATGGAGCGAGCGCCCCTAAGGGCAACTACGCCGACATGACCACAAGAGGATGGGAGATTGTCCTGACCTGGAAAGATCAGTTCAATCTCAGCGGCAAACCCTTCACTTATGAGATCAAGGGTACTCTCGCTGACTCCAAGTCCGTCATTGACAACTATCCCAACGATGAGAAATACATCGGTGCGGGAGCTGGAACAGGCATCCAGAATTTCAACTATTATTCCGGCATGACCCTTGGCGAGATCTGGGGATTCGAGAATGACGGCTACTTCACCTCGGCTGACTTTGACGCCAGCGGTAAGCAGATCGCCGGACCTGACCAGAGTTGGGTCCAGAACAACAACAGCCGTACTTGGCAGGCCGGTGACATCAAGTTCAAGGATCTTGACGGTAACGGAAAGATCGACTTCGGTAACTCCAAGGTAGGCGACAGCGGTGACCGTAAGGTCATCGGTAACAAGCTTCCTCGTTACACCTACAGCCTCAACCTCAACTTCGGATGGAACGGTATCTTCCTTTCCGCTTTCCTCCAGGGTGTAGGTCATCAGGATTGGTGGGCCGGTGGTGACAACTCCATGTTCTGGGGACAGTACAGCCGTCCTTACTCAAATATCCCTGCCGACATGATCGGCAACTGGTGGACTCCGGATAACACCGACGCTTATTGGCCGAGGTACACTGGCTACATCGCCCACCAGGGGTCTCGTACTCTCCATATCCCTCAGACCAAGTACCTGCAGAATGTCGGTTACATCCGTCTGAAGAACCTCCAGGTTGGTTATAGCCTCCCGAAGAGATGGATCGATGCCGTCAAGATGCAGACAGTCAAGCTGTATGTCTCTGGCGAGAATCTCTGGTGCTGGTCACCTCTGTACAAGCACAGCAAGCAGTTCGATGTCAACAGCATCATGGGTGAGGACTCCGAGACCCTCAGCCTCGTGCACTCCGGTCTGTACAGTTCTCCTATCATGGCTGATGGTGGATCCAACTACAGTTATCCTATCCTAAAGGCTTTCACCTTTGGTATCTCTGTCACTTTCTAAAGATAAGGAACAATGAAAAAGTATATATTCATAGCTTTTGTGGCTCTTTTTGGACTCTCAGCCTGCGATATGTATGAGACTCCCAAGGCCTCTGTCGGCAAGGACGCGTTGTTCGCGAGTGAGAGCGGTCTCAAGATGTACACCAATTCCATGTATAATGTGCTGCCTGGTGGCGGTATGACTTCATGGGGTGAGACTGGTACCAACATCATCAATGCTTACCAGGGCGCCCGCACAAGCCTCACTGCCTCTTATACTCCTAGTATGGAAGGCAAATGGAGCTGGGGTACTCTCCGTAACATCAACTACTTCCTTGACAATAACAACAACACAGCCGTAGACGAGAAGGTGCGTAACAATTACAATGGTATCGCTCGTTTCTGGAGGGCTGTCTTCTATTTCGACAAGATCCGCACCTACAATGATGTCCCTTGGATCGATCATGCGCTTGACATCGACGACGAGCTTCTTCTCGCCGGCCGTGACTCCCGCACAGCCATCGCTGAGCACATCTACGAGGATCTTCAGTTCGCGATAGAGAACATCACAGAGGCTACTAACTCCACCGCCACCCTGGTCACCAGCCTCGTGGCCGCAGGAGAGCAGTCCCGCTTCTGCCTCTGGGAGGGAACCTTCCGTAAGTATCATGGCGAGCCTGACGCTGACAAGTGGCTCCAAAGGGCCGCCACCGCCGCCAAGATCGTCATGGACAGCAAGAAGTATTCGCTGAACACCTCTGGCAGCCAGCCTTACAGGGATCTCTTTATCACCAGGCTTCCGAAAACCAATGAGGTCATGCTCGCCACGGTTTACAGTGTCGCTGATGGTATCACCAATGGTATGAACCGTAGGAGCACCGCATCGACCCTCGGCACTCCTTTCTGCCCTATACGTCAGTTCATGAACCTTTACCTCAATCTTGACGGAACAAGGTACACCGACGATCCTTCTTACTTGACAGATGAGTTCATGACCGAGTTCGAAGGCCGTGACAAGCGTATCGCCCAGACCATCCGTGTCCCCGGCACCATACGTTCCAACGGTCCCGCCTATCCTGACTGGCAGGTTACCTTCACCGGATACATGGGAATGAAGTTCTGCACCGACGACGCCAATCTCGACGGTATGTACAGCAACGAGAACAACTATGTCTGGATGCGTTATGCTGAGGTTCTCCTCAACTACGCTGAGGCGAAAGCTGAGCTCGGAACCCTCACCGATGCCGAGTGGGCAGAGACGATTGGAAAACTCCGCGCCCGTGGAGGCATCACCGGGGGTCTTGACGCTAAGCCTACCACAGTTGACAAGTACCTGCAGGAGACTTTCTTCCCTGAGATCAACGATCCCACTATCCTTGAGGTACGCCGTGAGCGTCTCATCGAGCTTGTCTGGGAGGCCACTCCTTCATCATTCGCTGATGTGCAGCGTTGGAAAGTAGGCCCGCTCCTCGGTATCAAGTGGCAGGGAATCTATGTCAAGGAGTTTGACACCAACATCGACCTTGACCTTGATGGCACCCCTGATGTCTACTTCTACACCGGAAACAAGCCTACACCTGAGGGCCATGTCGTCTATGTCGACATGAAGGGTAGTAACTGGTCGGTTGACACGGATGGCCACACCATCCTCTTCACCCCGGATAATAAGTTCATGTCATCCGATTGGGTTGACAAGGCTTATTTCCACCCGATCTCAACCAATGACCTCGCGCTTAACCCCAACCTTGGGCAGAACCCTGGTTATTAATAGAATCTCATATTAGGAAAGGGCGGTCAACTGACCGCCCTTTTTCGTATATTTGTTAAAACAACCAAGATAACATGACTAATCGCAGAGACTTTCTTAAAACGACAACCGCGGCGGCGATCGCCTCAATCCCGATTCTTAACAGCTGCGCCCCTAAGATCGAAACAGATACGGAAACTAGCCTGGAAGGGGATCAGGATCGCTTTTTCATAGTCCCTAAGGATGCTGGACTGCCGATAACCGGCACCTTCCTTGATGAGATTTCACATGACATTCCACATCAGAACTGGGGCGTCAAGGAATGGGAAGCTGACTTCAGGAATATGAAGTCGATAGGGATAGACACGGTGATAATGATACGATCCGGCTACCGGAAATTCATAACCTGGCCCTCGAAATATCTGCTTGGCAAAGGCTGTTACATGCCTTCCATGGACTTGGTCGAACTGTTCCTCACCCTTGCCGACAAGTATGGGATGAAGTTCTACTTCGGGCTTTACGATAGCGGCAAATATTGGGACACGGGTGACATGAGTTATGAGCTGGAATCCAATAAATACGTTATCGAGGAGGTCTGGAACGCATACGGGAAGCATAAGAGTTTCCAGGGGTGGTATATCAGCACGGAGATAAGCCGTAAAACCAAAGGATGCATAGAGACTTTCCATGAGATGGGCAAGATGTGCAAGGACATCAGCGGCAACCTGCCCACTTTCATCTCGCCTTGGATTGACGGGAAGAAAGCCATCCAGGGAACCGGCCTTAAAGTCAAGCAAGGGGTGTCTGTCAGCGACCACGAGAGGGAATGGAACGAGATTTTCGATGGCATTCACGACGTCGTGGACGCCTGCGCCTTCCAGGATGGCCACATCGACTATGACGAGCTTGACGCTTTCTTCTCAGTAAACAAGGCTCTCGCGGATAAATACGGGATGAAGTGCTGGACGAACGCTGAGACTTTCGATCGTGATATGCCGATCAGCTTCCTCCCCATCAAATTCGACAAGCTGCGGCTGAAGTTGGAGGCGGCTAAGCGCTGCGGGTATGACAAGGCCATCACCTTTGAGTTCAGCCACTTTATGAGTCCCCAGTCCGCTTATGCGCAGGCAGGACATCTTTATGACCGTTACAAGGAATATTTCAGAATTAAATAATGGTTAAGGACAGAACCAATAATATCCCGTACCTGGTGTTCTTGTGCCTGGTGGCCGCATTGGGTGGAATCCTCTTCGGATATGACACGGCCGTCATTTCCGGCACGACAGCGGATGTCAGCACCCAGTTCGGGCTTGATGATATCGCCAAAGGATGGTATGTCGGATGCGCCTTGATAGGCTCGATCATAGGAGTGGCCATAGCGGGATTGCTGAGTGACTTTCTGGGCAGGAAGAGGACTATGCTGATAGCGGCTGTTTGCTTCACTGTGTCGGCTATCGGTTGTTGTATCTGCGTTGGTTTCACCGACCTCGTGGCCTACAGGATTATCGGTGGCTTGGGCATAGGAATAATCAGCATTGTCTCGCCCATCTATATCTCGGAAGTGTCTCCGGCGAAGATCCGGGGCACTATGGTGTCTCTGTACCAGCTTGCTGTGACAATGGGTCTCCTGCTGGCTTACCTCATCAATTTCGCTATCCTTTCCGGCAGCGATTCCGGTTTCTCCACGCCATTCTTCCAGAGGATATTCTCAACAGAGATGTGGAGAGGAATGCTAGGTTCGGAGACAGTCGTGGCTCTGGCGTTCTTCCTCATCATATTCCTCATCCCTGAGAGCCCCAGATGGCTGATGGTGAAAGGTAGGGACGACAGGGCTTTGGGCATATTCAGGAAGCTTAAGAACGGTGAGGAATACGCCCTTGGAGAATTCTCCCTGACAAAGGAGTCAATCGTGAAAGAGGTGAAGAGCGAGTGGTCGGAGCTCCGTCATTCCGGGATAATCAAGGCCATCGTCATCGGAGCCGCTATAGCTATCCTTGGCCAGTTCATGGGAGTCAACGCTGTCCTGTATTATGGCCCCGACATATTCTCCAGCGCGGGACTCGCCGCCAAGGACTCCTCGTTCTCAACTGTCCTTGTCGGTCTCGTGAATATGCTCACAACCGTCCTGGCAGTGTTCATAATAGACAAAGTCGGCAGGAAGAAACTCATCTACTACGGTGTCAGCGGAATGATAGTCTGCCTGGTCGCGATTGGGCTTATATTCGCTTTCAACGGCGGTGGAGTCCCTCTTCTCGTGTTCTTCCTCCTGTACATATTCAGCCAGGCGATCTCTATCAGCGCCGTCGTGTTCGTGCTGCTTTCAGAGATGTACCCCAATAAGGTCAGGGGAATAGCCATGTCCATCGCGGGTCTGGCACTTTGGGTCGGGACATACCTCATCGGCCAGTTCACTCCATGGTGCATGAGTGCCCTGACCCCCGCAGGTACATTCTTCCTGTTCGCGGCGATGTGCGTCCCGTATATGCTCATCATGTGGAAACTCGTTCCCGAGACCACCGGACGCACTCTGGAAGAGATAGAGGAATATTGGAAAACCCTTTAGCCGGCAGCCACTTTAGTCTTTGGGCATATCTGGCAGTGAGTAACCGTTGTGGTAGGTGTGCTTGATCCACTCCTCGGCCATTTGCTTGGCGTTGAAATCGGCATAACGGCGGTCGAACCTCGGATCTCCGTCAATGACCTTGAATTCGTCGAAGTTGACTATCTTGATCATGTCGGATTCGGAGATATTCGTGAAGCGCATGTTCTCTCCGTCCCATTGCAGCTCCCGGTGAAGTCCGGTAGGCCCTGAGAGCCTCACAGCCAACACACCGACATCCACCATCTCGGTGAAAGGTCCGGAAACCTGGAAGTTCGATGAAGTCTCGACACGGTTCTCTGGGGATTCCTTGCAAGCCCTGATCCAATCCTGCTCGTGGGCGTTGACCCATATGTTGCCTGTGCCGCCTCCTGGGACTCTCCTGATGACAGGCTCCGGCTCCTTGAAATAGCTCATCGAGGACTTGGGCAGTAGGGTCGGTTTCAATCCATAGCATCCGGCCATAATCTTGCCCTTGGTGCCGATGAATAGGAGTCCTCCGTTTGAGTCGCCCATCATCTCTCCGTCCGGAAGCTCCTCAGGACGAGGAGGTAACAAACCTCCGTCGTACCACACGACCTTCAACTCGGGCATCTTGACATTGCCCTTTGGCTCACGAGCCGGGAAGGTGTATGTGATGGTCTCCGCATGAGGCGGGGAATACAGGTTGCTGAGTGTCGAGCTGGCTTGGACGCTTGTGGGATATTTGATGCCGAGAGCCATGACAATAGGATCCATGATGTGGCAAGCCATGTCGCCGAGCGCCCCCGTGCCGAAATCATAGAAGCCTCTCCAGTTCCAGGGCGTGTAGGCTGGATCGTAAGGCCTCGTCTCGGCCGGTCCGATGAACAAGTCCCAGTCAAGGGTCTTAGGCACTTTCACTCCGCCCGCGGGCTTCATGAGTCCCTGGGGCCAGATCGGGCGGTCTGTCCAGCAATGGACCTCGTACACGTCACCGATTACCCCGGACCAGATCCATTCGGCGAGCTGACGGCAGTCGTCGAATGAATTGCCTTGGTTACCCATCTGGGTCGCAACCTTATATTTCTTGGCCAGCTTGGTCAGGAGCCGGGCCTCATAGACGGAATGGGTGAGTGGCTTCTGGACATAGACATGCTTGCCGAGAGTCATCGCATGGGCGGCCACGACAGCGTGAGTGTGGTCGGGAGTGGCCACGACAACCGCGTCGATGTCTTTTCCCATCTGGTCAAACATTACTCTCCAGTCCTTGAAGCGTTTGGCTGAAGGATAATCATTGAAGGTCTTCATGGCATACGACCAGTCCACATCGCAAAGAGCGACTATGTTCTCTGTAGCCATATTCTTCAGATTCCTGCGGCCTACGCCTCCGATGCCGACTCCGGCGATGTTGAGTTTGTCACTCGGAGCCACATGTCCGAGAGTCTTACCGAG
>ONSC01000037.1:5513-22155 GCA_900320365.1 uncultured Bacteroidales bacterium | reverse complement strand
AGGGAGGCATGTTGCCGCGTGCGCCGAAGCGGAACTCGATGGTGCTGCTGAAGGGATAGAAGAACTCATTGTGGTTCTTCGCATACTTCATGTTGATTTCGTAGGGCAGTCCGAGGTTGAGGAACTCGTGAACCGTATCGAGGAGGTGAGCACCCCAGTCGCCGAGAGCGCCCATGCCGAAGTCGTACCAACTGCGCCAGTCGCCTTGGTGGTAGAGCTTGCTGAAGTTGTGGTAGCGGATGCCGCCGTGCCATGTGTCGTAGTCCATGCCTTCGGGGATGGGGTCGCCCTCGGGCATCTTCGTCATGTTCCAGTCGTACTTGTGCCAGCGGCGGTCGTTGTTCATGTGAGCCACCACCTTCGTCACGTCCTTGATGATGCCGGCTTCCTGCCAAGCCTTGAACTGGAAATAGTTGGCTTCGGAGTGTCCCTGGTTGCCCAGCTGGGTCACAAGCTTCGGATGCAGACGCGACTCCTCCAGCAGGAGCTGGCATTCGTGGAAGGTGCGGCAAAGGGGCTTTTCGCAGTAAACGTGCAGCCCTTCCTTGAGGGCGCGCATCGCTATGGGGAAATGGGCGAAGTCAGGTACGCACACAAAGACGGCATCCAGCTTGCCCGCCATCTCGTCGAACAACTTCCTGAAATCGGTATAACGCTTGGCGTTCGGGAACATGGCCATCACTTCCTGTGTCCAGGGATGACCCATATTCACGTCGCAAAGGGCAAGTACATTGCACAAACCGGTACTGGTGGCATACTTGACCTCTTCCACGCCTTTCTGGCCGATACCGATAAAGGCGACGTTGACCCTGTCTCCGGCCCCCTTTATGTTCTTGTTACCGGCGGCCGTAGAGGCGAAAATGGACTTTGGATCGACTGCGAGGGCGGCGACAGACGCCCCGGCGGTCTTGACGAATGTTCTTCTGCTAATCATCAGTCTCAGATGTTTTAAAGGATGATAACTTGGTCGTATGATATATTAGTCAATTCATTTGGCAGCGTCCATCACGCCGCGCAGATAGCCTGCAGTTTCGGCCACCGCCGGAAGCGGGTCATCCTCGTCAGCTTCATACTCGATGGAAATAACGCCCTTGTAGCCGATTCGCCTCAGGCTCTTCACGATGGCCGGAATATCCATACCGCCGCGGCCCATTTCCTTGGCTACACCCGCTTTAGAGGGCAAGGTAACGTCCTTGATGTGGATGTCCCAGATCCACTTCGCATATTTCCGTATATCCTTGGCGGGATCCTGGCCATAGCGATACGAATGGGCTAGATCCATACAGCAGCCTATACCCAAAGTCGGATCGCCGACCTTCTCCACAACGACCCTTATGTCAGGAAAAAGGTCTGGCAGATCTGGGCCGTGAGTGTGGATAGCCATCTTGATTCCTGTCTCCCTGACCTTCCTGACCACAAGATCAAGGACATCGTAGGAAGGAACACCTATGAACATTTCCGATCCGAAACGCCGGACATAAGCGAATGCCTCTTCGACTTGTTCGGGCGTGGACATATAGATGGGGCCTAGGATATAAGGGTCGACACCGTAGGAGGCACACTTGTCCCGGAAAGCGGCCATATCCTCGACAGTGGCGTCCAAAGGAAGCCAGAAATCCTTGATGGACAGATACTTGATACCAAGTCTCTGAAGCGATTCCAAAGTCTGGTCTATGGAAAACTTCCGGAAAGTATATCCTGCCGCTCCTATATGGAAACCGTCGGATTTATGGACTGATCCCTGTGCGGACAAGTCGAGCGGATTTGTGCCGCACAGCAAAGAAACCAGAATGGTCAGGACAACGAACCTTTTCATGGAATCAGAGTTCCTTGATCATTATGTTGCGGTAATAGACCGTACATCCATGGTCCTGCAGGAGGATGTGTCCCCCTTCAAGTTTTCCGAATCCTTCCTGGCCGTAGAACTTGCTGTTAACGACCAAGGCATCGAAACTCTCCGAGAAACGATCAATCTCCAGCACCTTGACTCCGTTAAGCCAGTGCTCCACCTTGCCTCCGTCGACCATAATCATGGCGTCGTTCCACTCATAGGGCTTGAAATTGGCTTTCATCTTATTGGCGGAAAGCAGGTCGTACAGGGAGGCCGTCGTCTGGACATTGTTGATCTTGAAATGCTTCTTCCCGAAGACGGTGTCGTCTATCACCTGATATTCAAATCCGATCGATGGACCGCTGAATCTCCCCGGATTTATGAAGTACTTGATCCCGCCGTTGGATCCTTCCTCAAGGCGGAACTGGACCTTTAGTTTGAAATTCGAGTAAACCGCCCGGGTCATCATATCACGGGTGTCAGAGGCGGGAGCAAGGCTGTCTCCTATTTCGGATGGCTGCTCTGCAAGTGAAGGGTGGGAAACGATGGCACCGTCCACGACGCTCCAATAACTGGCAGGGAGATCCTGCCCATCCACGCCGATCCAGCCCTCGAGCGTCTCGCCGTCGAAGAGGGGCCGCCAGCCACCTGAGCAAGAGACGGCGGCAAGGCTGATTAAAGCCGCGAGAAAAAAGTAACGTGACGATTTCATCATGATACAAATAGACTAAATCTTTCCTTACTTGATGACGGTCGGCAGGGCGCTGTGATGCGGCTTTCTGTCGGAACGGGTAGGTAAGGCTTTCGAGGATGCTTTCTTGCCACGGTTCACAGCGTCGTATTCAAGGAACTTCTCGAAAGAAGCTGTCTCGCCGGAGAGTTCCATGATACGCTTGTAGATAGCCCAGCGGGAAGGAGCATTGAAGTACTCGTCATCGTAACGCATCATACTATCTTGAGAAGGACGATATACACCCTTTTCGTATGTTCCGCCTCCTTCGAATATACCAACCTCGTCCTTGTAACGATCATCCGCAAGGAAAGCGCTCCACTTGACTTTAGCGGGGTCATTGGTAAAATCCACATTGGAATACCAGCCGTACTTGTTGTAGCTCTCGGTTCTCTGATCGATGAAAGACTGAGGAACAGTCCCCTCATTATTTACATACTCGTCATCCAGGAAAGCGAAGCCGTGACCGCACGTCTCGTGGCGCAATACCGGACCGAAAAGATTCGGGTCATTGCTCTGCGTCGAGGTAATGGCCACAGAGGACTGTTTGTGGGCGTTTTGGAAAGACTGGCATGTACCCTGATCACGCCATGAATTGACGAGGACGGCGATCGTAAGGTTGTCCAACGAGATTCCCGGAATCTTTGAGGCATACTCAAAGCATTTGTCGTAATCGCAATTAACCTTGAGATTATCAATGTATTTAGTTCCCAGAGCGGTTACGCTACCATTCCCGATATTGCCGTTCGGGGAGACTACCTTGACGGCATACACGTTGAACCTGTTCCGGAATGTCTTATAAGGCTCTATGGCGAAATACTCTTCCATCGCCTGCTTCATGACAGTCTCATAAAGTCCTCCCGTTCCCATATCCTTATCGGTGTAGGCATCGCCCATAAATACAAGGTTGATGCCTTTACCCACAGAGGCCTTTTGCATGGTCATGACCTTTCCATCCTTCGAATAATCAGAGGAAGTATAGCCTAAACCTTCGGGTCCCATAACGCTCTCCAGGAATGGAATCAGGTCTTTGGAAGCAGTCTTTCCGAACCGGTCGCGAACCGGATCAGGGTAAGTGGCGAAAGAACTGAAAACGATGTTTCCGTTCCTATCATAAACCTCGGCATTCGGAACGCTCATCAGAACAGACTTGCTTCCCAAATCCGGATAGTAATAATTATACCAACGGTCGTATCCATTTTTCTTGACCTCGGCTTTCTGGCCGTCAAGATTATCGAACAGAGAGAAACCCTCATTGTGCATGATTGTAGCGATCACCTCGAGACCTTTGTCGTGGTAATCGTTGTAGTAGCTCTTTAGAGCGGATACAAGGTTTGGCGAAAAGGGATCCCAAAGCGACCATACAAGGTAAACCGTATACTCGTTTTTCCCGACGATATCCCGGAAAGTAAAGTCGGTTCCGCTTATTATATCTTTGACTGACTCTTTGGGCCAGAATGAAGAGCCAGGTATCTCAACATCAGTAATGTCCAGACCGTAGCCATCCTGTTGCCAAAGAATGGCAGACATATCGTCGGAGTATAAACCGGAATCAAAAAAGCCTTTCGGTACAGAGCCTGACAGGCGATTATTATAAACAAGGAGCTTCACCTTGCGGTCACCAAGATCGGCCCATGAAGCGGGAATGCTACCGGTGAAGTTGTTTTCCATCAATCTCAGAATGGTCAACTTGGGTAATTCCCCTAAACTTGTAGGTAACTCGCCGGCCATGGATGCATTATTGAAGATTTCAACGTCTTCCAGTTGTGTCATACCGGAGAAAACATCCGGCAGCGAAGTCATAGAGGTCCCCCTGATAACCAGGGTATTCAGACCTGTAAGTTTGCTGAACGAATCAGGAAGGGTACCTGTAACACCCGGTTCATTTTCAATGGTAAGCTTTAAGAGAATATCTCCGAGATCCCCGATACTGGAAGGTAACTCACCCTTGAGCCCTACTCCGGAGAAATAAAGGGTGATGGCAAATCCACTTTGATTCGAGGCGTCTCTGACAGAGACCCCGTCCCATAAATTAATGTTCGTATCTGTTCCCCATCCGCTCTTTTTAACCCAGTTGGGCCCATCCAGCGCCTGATAAAAATCCATCAAAATATCACGGACCTTCCCATACAAGGAGGGCTTGACGTTCACATGGCAAGAGCTTGTCTTGCCACCGTCAGCAGTCGTGACGGTGATGGTAGCGCTACCTGGCTTGACGGCGGTCACCTTACCGTTGGCGTCAACCACCGCAACCTGTTCTGAATCAGATTTCCATGTCACTTTCTTATCTGTCGCGTCATCCGGTTTGACAGAGGCGACAAGAGTGACTACTTTTCCTTCTTCCAACTCGACATCAGTTTTGTCCAACTCAACAGAAACCACTGCCACATTTTTCTTTTTAACTGAGACTGAGCATGTTCCAGACTTACCTCCGGCAGTCGCGGTGATAGTCGCGGAGCCTTCTCCCACAGCTGTCACAGCACCATTACTCACAGTGGCCACGGCTTGGTTTGAAGTGGACCAAGTCACATTTTTGTCTGTGGCATTGTCTGGAGCTACCGTAGCCGTCAGGTTGACGGTTCCGCCTGGCTCAAGAGAGACAGAACCCTGGCTCAAGGAAACGCTTGCGACCGGCACTGTGGTGGGCTCAATAGGTTCCTCCTTCGGGCCACAGGAAAAAAGAAAGAACGACATGAGAACAGTGGCGACCGCCACTTTCCCAAAATAACTGTTTCTAAAGTTCATATCGTTTGTATTAAATGATTCTATTTAGTCTTGCCTGGCAGTACTGTAAAGGTATATGAGCCTTTTAGCGAAGCCTTGGTTTCGCGCAGGGTGACACGATAAATCTTGTCTCCCCAGACTCTCCGCAAGGGCGGGTCATCCTGGACAATAGTCTCAATGACAGGTTCCAGTCTCTTTCCATCGTAATTGAGGGTCAAAGTCTCTCCCTGTACAGTGATGATGACCTTGCCCAGAGTGGATATGTCAACATCTCCCCAGGTTAGCCAATTGAAGTCAGCCGGTTTCTTTGATTCCGAAAGCGAATAACTGTCCTTGATGGTAACCTTGCCGTTCTTCAATGAGACCTTCCTGAGCATGCTTTTCACGCAAGCCGCTGAAGGATATGTCCCCGCGAAATCCACGGAGAAAGTCATGGTCTTCGGATCGAATTCCGCTTGCTTGCTTTCATACTGTCGCCCTTCTTTCTCGGGGATACCATTGAGCATTGGAACGTTATGATAGTTTGCCTGCATAGTCCAGATCTCGTATCGCTGAGAACTGAACGTCTTGGTGATGTACGTTCCGACTCCGGCGTCTATGAGGAACGGGATGGCTTTATAATATAGAGAAACTGTGCCGATGTCATTGTGATTGTGGCTCTGGGCGTTATGCCCGCCTTTTGACGCCACGAAGAACCCGTCATTTTCTCTCATGTAACATATCTGGGTCTCAGGATACCAGGTATAGGGCTCCATGATAAGCTCAGGCGTCTCTTTCTTGAGATCTTCTTTGATAAGAATGGAGTAGAACATTCGAATAATGTAACGCTCCCTTCCTGGCAAAAGTGGTTTCCCATCCAGAACGTATGCGGCATAACGCTTCATAAGCTGGCTATCAACACCTTTTCCGTAATTGTAGATTACAAGAGGACTCCCTCCTCCCCGGGCGCCGGCATCGGAAAAGTTCACTACCCAACCGTTTCCGATGACTGAGCTGGAAATATACTCACCCATCCTCCTGATCATCGGGTCGTCCAGCGCATTGACCTTGTTCCCTGTGATCCAGCTGAGAAACAAAAGGTACTCAAAGTTCTTCGCGGGGCCTTGGTACCAATAACTGGGTCCTTCATCACAGCAGCCGTCTCCTTCTATATTGTTGAGATACTTGTCGACAGACTCCATCGACATGTAGGCGGCTTTAGCGAAGCGATTCATGTCTTTCTCCAAGAGAGCGAACACTTCCAGGCAGTTTACACTGCACCAGGGCGTCCAGTTGTTAAGATGATCTGTCTCAGGATTGAAGTTGTCTCCTTTCCATCCGAAATGAGTCTCGGTAAGGTAAGGCGTCATGATACGCTTGTCAAGTTCCTCATAGAGGCGACGGCTGATCTCCGGCTCAATCTTGTCGAATTCCTCATGGAAAAAGTAGTAAACCCATGCCATGATGGAACCGATATCCCCACAAACCAGATCGATGGCATTGTCAAAAGACTGGGGAAAATAGTGTCCGCTTTTCTGAAGGTACAGATGATGAGAGAGAACCCAGGTTGTAGTCTCGTACATGGCGAAAACGCCATTCATCAGCTGATCCATATAACGGCCTTTCCCGCTTGAGAGTTCCGCGAAAAACAGATCCACAATCTTGATGGCATTGGAATCGATGTTGCGGGAGGCCGCGCTTTGTGAACCTCCGCGGTCATGCGTAAGATAATCGGTCGCCGTGACCACTTTCCACTCATATTTCAAAGCATCTTCGCCACGAGCGATGAACTCATCCTTCCAGTCGCCCAATAATTTATCCCATCCGGCACGATCGACATATGCCGGGAACGGTACCCACTTTTGGTCTGGAATGAGAATAGTTCTCAGTGCCGCTTCATCAGCCAGGTTTCGGAGAATGTCACGCTCCACATAGGCTGACACGGTTCCTGTGGCCAGGATGCACATTGTCAGCACCGAGAGTAGTGTCCGTTTCATGTTAGAATAGTTTTCTCAAATATAACAATTTCATCAATCAAATGAAAATTTCGTCAATAGTGTTTGTTTTGTTATTATCCCAATAATCAATACCTTTGGTTATTCTCGATAACAGACTCTTTATGAAACAATTGTTTTGCGCTTTATTAGGCATGGCTGTTTTGTCAGCCTGCCACCCCGTTCTTAAGATACAGGAATATGTATCCAGTACCATGGACATGCCGTGGCAAATCGGAATCCCTATGCCTGCCGCCAGTGACAGCGTGGTTTTGATCGAAATCTGCCCTGACAGCACCGGTCAGGTCATCCGGGGGTTCGGAGTGTCTTTCAGCGAATTGAGCGCATACTCCTTGAGCCTATTGTCGGATGCTGACCGGAAATCCGTTCTGGACGAGCTGTTTATTCCCGGGCAGGGAGCCAATCTGGTCATCAACCGCACTCCGGTGGGAGCCAATGACTTCAGCCTGGATTGGTACTCTTATGACGAGGTTGACCAGGATTTCGGGATGGAGCGGTTTTCTGTCTCACACGATGAGCAATGGCTGATCCCGCTGATCCGGGAAGCCCTGAGCCGTAATCCGGAAATGACTATCTGGGCCAGCCCTTGGTGCCCTCCGACCTGGATGAAATACAACAAGCATTACGCGATGCGACCCGACACGGTCAATGATCTTCCTGAATCGGGACGAGGCAACGAGGGACAGGACATGTTTGTTCAAAAGGAGGATTATTTTGAGGCTTACGCCCTATATTTCGAGAAATATATCCAGGCCTATCGTGAGCACGGTATCGAAATCTCGATGGTGATGCCTCAGAACGAGCCCAACTCAGCCCAGAATTTCCCGAGCTGTTGCTGGACATCCGCTGGACTGACACGATTCATCTCCCACCTTGGACCGAGAATGGACCGGTTAGGGGTGGATGTTTGGTTCGGCACATGCGAACGGCCGAGAGTCGCGTTGATTGACTCGATACTCACTGATCCCGTCGCGGGGAAATTCATCAAGGGTGTAGGCTTCCAATGGGCTGGACGGTCAGCGCTGCCTGTCGTGAAGGAAAAGTATCCCGAGATGGGTCTGATGATGACCGAGCAAGAATGCGGCAACGGCCGCAACGACTGGAGCGGGGTCTCGCATGCTTGGGAACTGATGAAGCATTACCTCTCGAACGGAGTGAGCGCCTATGACTATTGGAATATGGCCCTGCCGGAAAACGGTCTTAGCCGTTGGGGATGGCGCCAGAATTCTTTGGTGACGGTCGATTCCGAGCAACATACCTTCCGCTATACGATTGAATATTATCTGCTCAAGCACGTGAGTCATTATGTGCAGTCTGGGGCAAAGCTGTTGCATCTTCCCGCAGGGACGGATGCCCTGGCTTTCCTTAATCCGGACGGCAGTATCGTATTGGTGGCGGCCAATCCGCTGGAGAAGTCAGTTGATCTGCAGGTCAGGCTTCGCGGCCGGGAGCAGACGCTCTCCCTCCCACCTTGTTCCTTCAATACTTTGATTATCTGATACTATAGGCTATTAGATATCACTTTCAGTCTCTCGATGTAGTTAGCCTTGAGCCTATCGACCGCCGCATCGAAAGTCATATTCTCATCTCCGTTGATAATCTTCCCGCCATTCTGGGATGCGTCCTGTGCGGGATCCCAAATCCGGAAATTACGCTCGGCGGAATAGGAGAGTGTAACCCGGAGACTTTCAATATAGGCAGGTATTGTCTCAAGCTCTGGAAGCAGTTCCTGGTAACGAGCCTTAGCCCTGGCAAGGAACTCAGGGTCTTCGAACAGCCGGGCATACCACATCGCCTTGCGATGAAGGAGTCCGGTTTTGGCATTTGGAACAGTGATGAATGAAAGGACTCCCCAATCGAAGTCCCAGCATGGGCCAGCTTTGAGTTTCCCTCCCTCTGCTTTGTGGCAGAATATGCTACCGGGATTGCTGAGAGCGGCGTTCCCCATGACCTCATAGACAATCCAATAATCTATGTAAGAATCCACATCTATGTAGGCCGCGTAACCCTTTTCCGGATCCTTGAAATCCGGGCCATAGATGGCTTCCGCAGTGTCATAGATATAATGCTTGATATAAGCCTCCTGGTCAGGAGTTATATCGTCCGGGTCCGGATGCTTGACGGCGAAGGGAATTCCGTCCGGGAACCTGTTGCAGCGCCCATGCGGATCAAGCCACTGGACTTCGTTGTCAAAGTGGAAATCACATTCCATGAGATAACCGTCCGTGACAGGTACCCTATCCTTATCAGCCCTCACCTGCTCTATCAACAGATAATTGCCGACATGTCGCCCGTTAAGTATGAGTTCCACCGGTTTGCAGGAGGGAGTCCAGTCCAACGAGGTGAGGGACGACACCTTCATTGCCACCATATTCCTCATCAATGTCTTGTCCATGAAATTGGCCAGCAAGACCCACCGCTTGTGCTTCTTCATTCCCAAGAGGGACTCTTTACTGTCCAGTTTGACAAGATATGGCTTTTTAGGCCATTGCCAGGTGGTGTTTCCACGGCCGCGGACTGAGCATGGCATGGGTTCACCAAGACCGGATTCCTCTTCCCATACAGCAAGTGTGGCGGAAAGGTAATCCGTCTTGGAAACTATATCCTTATTGCCTTCTGTGTCAAGAAAAAGAACGGGGAGCCCGGTATGGAGGTCTTTCCAATTCTCGCGCCTCACGGTAAAGGGTGAAGAGAATACATATTCCTCCTTCCCCTTGGCAGAACGCACCCCCAGACGGACCTGAGCACTATATTCCTTATTGATTCCATTGTCTTTGATCAATGCGGAATAAGATCCCATCCCACCATCCTGCCGGATTTCCGCCAGTGAGAAATCCGTCGCAGGCTGTCCTGAAGACAGGAACAGGTTGACATCTTGAGACAAGGAAAACGGGAACGACGCATCAATCACCTTGAAAGAGATGGGCACGCTCCCGTTTATCGGTACAACAATATCTTCGGTTATTGAGACTTCCACTGAACGGAGTACCCCCACCTCCGCCACTTCCTTTGTCTCTTCCTTCCCGCAGGAAAGAAGAAACAAGGAAAGGGATAAGAAAACCAGTAGTTTACGAACGTTCAAGATTATAATGTCGTTACCATCTCCTCCAAGGATTTTCTAACGGCATGCAGTTCAGTGGGTTTGCCTTCATCGGGATTCGGATATCCGATGGCGAGAAGACCATAAATGCCATGCTCGCGCATCTCCGGGAAGACCTCACGAATCTTGCTGGGATTGAAGTCCCATATCCACATGTTCGCCAGACCCATATCTGTGGCTGTGAGCATCAGGTGAGTGAGAACAATGGCGGCATCTGTCTTAGCCGCATTCACACCATCACTCTCGCGGACCCAGGCCTCTTCGTTACGGCAGCCGACGACTAGGACGACTGGCGCGCCATAGCAAGGATGCAATGACCTCATACGAGCTAAAGCCTCTTCGCTTTTGACAACCCAGATCCTGGTCGGCTGAAGGTTCTTCGCGGAGGGAGCCAAACGTCCGGCCTCAAGAATCATATTCAACTTCGAATCTGAGACGGGATAACTGTCAAAAGAATGACATGAATAGCGACTCTCAAGTATGCGCATGAACGCATCCGATCCATAATGGTACTTAGTGATCTTTTGGTCAACGTCAGAGAAAGCGGCACGATTCAGAATCTTGCCTATATCGCTAAAACGGCTGAAAAAACCCTTCTTCATCTTCAAATTCTATTAATTAAACCCCCATTATAGCCTTGACAAGGAAATAAACCAAAGGAACAGTGATCACGAACACTCCGATTATATCAAGAAGCACACCTGCCTTTATCATCTTAGTGATAGGAATATAACCGGAAGAGTAAGTGATGGCGTTCGGAGGAGTCGAAACAGGAAGCATGAACGCGAGCGATGTGCAGAGCGCCATGACGACGCAGACCGGAACAGGGCTGAAGCCCAAAGACACGGCCGTCGCGATAGCGATCGGACCCATCAGGTTCGCCACAGCGGTATTGGACGTGAGCTCCGAAAGGAACAGGGCCGTGACAGCGAACAGGGTGAGGAAAAGATACTCAGAAGGATGACCTCCCAAAGCGCTGGTCAGGGACTCACCGATCCATTTCGAAAGACCGGTGGAGAAAACCATTCCACCTATCGCCAGACCGCCACCGAAGAGTAACAACGTACCCCAATCGATACCGGCTAGACCGTCTTTCCACTTCAGTGTCATCTCGCCCTTCTTGATGTTTGTCGGCATGAGGAACAGAAGCAAACCACCTACCATAGCGGCGATAGCTTCCGGGAAATGCTTGTTGTAGGTTTTTAACACTTCGCCATCTATGGCATTGGGAGCAATGCTTTGGATGGCGTTGAGTATGCCTGGAAGAACCCAAAGGACCACTGCCACGATGAAAGCGATAAGGGTGTTCTTCTGCGCGCGGGTCCATTTGCCCAAACCGTCCCTGTGCTGCTTGATAAACTCCTGGGCACCATCAATATGCTTCACGTCAGCCGGGAACATCTTCCATAGCACGAAGTAAGTGACGATGAAATAAAGCACCATGGCGATGAAGCCCCAGACCATCCAGTTGAAGAACGTGATCTGAGGAGCTTCCGGAGCGAGCTCCCTGATGAAACCTATCATGATGATATTCGGAGGAGTTCCGATAGGAGTGAGCACACCTCCGATAGAGCAGGCGTATGCGGTCATCAGCATCAAGCCTGTGGCATATTTATAACTTCTAAGGTCAATCTCCTTACCATTGGCAGCCATCATCTCGCGGATTGCCTCAAGCAGACCGAGGGCGATAGGGAACATCATGGCGGCAGTGGCGGTGTTGCTGATCCATCCGGAACAAAGCATACACGCCAGACCTATGGCCAGGAATATCCTACGGGGAGAGTCGCCTACCCATTTCATGGACATGATACCATAGGCGATGCGTTTATCAAGTCCGTTGACCATCATGCCTTTCGCGATTAGGAAACCTCCCATGAACAGGAAAATCATCGGATTCGCGAAGGATTTGAAAGCATCTGTCGCAGATACTACACCGAAGATAACGCAAAGTGTAGGCCCTAATACAGAGGTGACAGGAATGGGTACGGGCTCGCATATCCACCAGAAAGCCACAAACGTCACAATCGCGAGAAGTTTGTGCGCTTCCGGTGAAAGCCCGGCAATCGGGATTAAATAAACCAAAATGGCGCAAATAGGCCCAAAAATCGCTCCAATAATATGTCTTTTGCGATCAAAAGACGATTCTTGTGCCGGTTGAGATCCCATAATCAATACCTTTTTTGTTTTACTTAATTAAAATTGTCATTTCCTGAAAGACCAAAACAATTTATTCATAGTCTTAACAGGATAGCGGTAATCCTCTCAAATATAGGGAAATTGAGATAAGCATCCAAATATTTTAGCCCTTATCTATTATTAAAAGGTCTAATCCTCATCTGACATCAACCCATAAAGAATCAGCGCGGTCAATGTAGAGAACTCCATCCAGATGGTCAATCTCGTGCTGGAAAATCACAGCCGTGAATCCCTCAATCCTCTCCCGGACAGTCTCAAGGGTAAAAGGATCTTTGTAAGAGACAATGATATTGGAATATCTAGGCACCATGCCGGCCCAACCGGGAACCGAAAGGCATCCTTCCGGGCCTGGTGTAATCTCACCCCAAAGTGAATCCAGACGCGCGTTAGGGAATACACCGAAAGGCTCACCGGGAAGATCATATCTCTGAACAGCAACCACCCTGCGGTTCAAACCGACCTGCGGACCGGCTATCCCGACGCCATCCTGCGAGGGGTCCTGAACTGTGTAAAGCATCTTCGCCGCGAGAGCCTTGAACTCCTCAGAGCGCAAATCCTTATCCGTAAAGTCAACAGAAATATCCCTCAACAAAAGGGAGTCTTCCCTATCATAGATTGTCAGCACACGCATCAAGGAGTCTGAGCCGTTGATAAGCGCCTTTTCCGCTGGTGTCAGGCCCAACTGTCCCGAACGGGAACCACAGGCCGCCAAAGCCAAAAAGGCGATGACCATGTAAAAGATTCTTCTCATACTGATAATCACTGATTTCCGGCCTGAAATAGCTTTCTGACAAGAGCAGGCACATCTGCTACCTTGACAACCTCAATCCCTTTGGTCTTCCCTTCCAGGGACGTGAAGGATGAGATGAATATCCGCTTGAAGCCCAACCTGGCCGCCTCAGCGACACGCCTGTCAGCTTGTGCCACCGGACGGATCTCACCACTAAGGCCAATCTCTCCCGCAAAGCAATTATCCGGCGGAATCGGGAGATCGAAATTGGATGAGAGCACCGCGCACACCACCGCCATGTCGCAGGCAGGGTCATTGATTCTCAGTCCTCCCGCCATATTGAGGAAAACATCTTTCTGGGCGAGTTTAAAACCAGCCCTGCGCTCAAGTACAGCGAGGAGCATATTCAATCGCCTGGTGTCGAACCCCGTGGCGGAACGCTGAGCCGTACCATAGACAGCGGAACTCACAAGGGCTTGTACCTCAAAAAGAAATGGTCTCGCTCCATCCATCATTACCGCTATCGCGGCACCGCTTAAACCTTCCTCATGCATCGGGACAAGCAGTTCTGAAGGGTTGGCGACTTGCCGGAGACCAGTTCCGGTCATCTCGAAGACCGCAAGCTCCGATGTGGAGCCGAAGCGGTTCTTGATGCTTCGGAGAATCCTGTACGATCCCCTGTTGTCCCCCTCGAACTGCAGCACAACGTCGACAATATGCTCGAGAATCTTCGGACCCGCGATCGAGCCTTCCTTGGTGATATGACCGATCAGGATCACAGGTATCCCGGACTCTTTGGCGAAACGCAGCAAAACAGCCGCCACCTCCTTGATCTGGGAGACGGAGCCCGGAGTGGAATCAACTGATTCCGTGTACATTGTCTGAACCGAGTCCACAATCATCAAGTCGGGATCCATTTCTTTAGCTTGCTCGATTATGTTCTCAATCAGGGTCTCGCTGTAGATAACGCAGTTGGAAGCGTCACCTCCGAGACGGTCAGCCCTCATCTTGACTTGCCTCTCGCTTTCCTCACCGGTGACATATAGTGTCTTCAAAGAAGGGCATCCAAGTGGGATTTGGAGCGAGAGCGTGGACTTTCCGATGCCCGGCTCACCCCCTATAAGAACCAAGGATCCCTCAACAATTCCTCCTCCGAGAATGCGGTCCACCTCCTCATTATTCAGGGATACCCTGGCCTCGGATGACGAGTCGATGTCCGACAGTTTGCGAGGTGACCGTCCCGCACCAGGGACTGAAGCGGAACCTGAGCTTTTCCTTCCGGCCCCAGGCGAAGGGGTTATCTTCTGTTCCGTCAACGTGTTCCACTCCCCGCAAGCCGGACAGCGCCCCATCCATTTCGGATACTCATTCCCGCAATTAGTGCAGAACCAGACTGTTTTCTCTTTCATATATATCACTAATAATTATCCCATGGAAGCTCGCATTTCTCGAGGTTTGAGATTTTTCCTGCGGCAAGATCGAATCGCAGAGCCATCCGGGGAACATCCCGGGAGCCCTGATAGCCACATGCCCCTGGATTC
This sequence comes from uncultured Bacteroidales bacterium, assembly GCA_900320365.1. Lineage (GTDB taxonomy): Bacteria > Bacteroidota > Bacteroidia > Bacteroidales > UBA932 > Cryptobacteroides. The sequence continues at coordinate 7,309 of ONSC01000037.1, read as the reverse complement.
ATGAACAGGAAAGCCTGCCGGCTGTCTCTAAAAACCTGGGGAATATGCGTGTGACCGCACACGAATATATCAGGATGGAACATGTCTATCAACTCCTTGGCGAACTCGTCGTAAAGAGGTCGTTTAGGATCATAAGCCCAATAGCTTCCCCTCCGGAGCCCTATGTGGGTCATAATGATCCTCAACCCCTCGCACTCAAACCTCTGATAACGGGGATATATCTGCCTCACATCCAAGCCATCGCAATTGCCGTAGACCCCGACGAGCGGCTTGAAAGCCTCAACGACAGAGGCGCATGAGAGAGTCCCGAAGTCCCCGGCGTGCCAGATCTGGTCCACAGGCTCCAGGAAAGCCTTGACATCCGGGGCGAAAACTCCATGAGTATCTGATATAAGCCCAATTTTCATACCTTACAAAGATAGTCTTTTTGAGGCAAATTGGTATCTTCGCGTTATGGAGATATTCTATGCCAAAGAGTGTGACGGGAAAACAGTAGCCTTAGACCCGGAAGAGAGCGCCCACTGTGTCAAGGTATTGAGACACAGGACCGGGGACGAGATCACTGTTGTCGACGGTCTTGGTACGATGATGCGGTGCAGATTGACTGATGACTCTCCCAAGGGGGCCTCAGCCGAAATCATCGAGAAAACCGGGGACTGGGGAGGCCATCCATATTCTTTGACTATGGCGGTGTGCCCTACTAAAAACAATGACCGGTACGAATGGTTTGTGGAGAAAGCCACAGAAGTGGGGGTAAACATGATTGCCCCGATAATCGGAGAAAGGTCAGAGAGAAGGGTATTCAAGACTGAGCGGTCCCGCAAAATCGCTCTCTCGGCCATGAAGCAAAGCCTTAAGTCACGTCTGCCTTTGATTGAAGAACCCACCTCCGTCAAGTCATTCATCACCTCCTCAGGGCAGCAAGAAATAAAGATGATATGCTACTGCTTCGAGGGTGAGAACGAGAGGCGTTCAATAGAAAACGTGCTTAAGGAAGTTCCTGAGGGAGCGGATATTACTATAATGATCGGACCGGAGGGAGACTTTTCTCCGGAGGAGGCTAGGCTAGCGATGGAAAACGGTTTTATCCCCGTCCACCTGGGTCCTTCCAGGCTCCGCACCGAGACCGCCGCGGTTGTAGCGGCAACAGCTGTTTATCTCCACTATTTGAAATAATCACGGATATGCGAAAGAATGAGATTGAAAAGGTTCTGGAAGAAGCCCTTGAGACATTGAGAAAGGGTGGAGTGATACTCTACCCGACAGACACGGTTTGGGGCCTGGGATGCGACTCCACCAACCCCGAGGCGGTCGCGAGGATATATTCAATCAAACGGAGGGGCGACAGCAAATCCATGGTTTTGCTGGCCAGCGACCTTGACCAGGTGGCTAGGTACGTGAAGAAAATCCCCCCTATGGCGATAGATTTGGTTGAGGTCAATGACAAACCGATGACCATCATATATCCTGACGCCATAGCCTATCCGTTCCCGGAAGAGGGAGAGGCACCTAAGGCCGACAAATACCACCTTGCCTGCAATGTGGTGGCCTCGGACGGCACAGTGGGAATACGCATCCCCATGATGGACTTTTGCCTGAGGCTGGTGGAGAAATTCGGAAGACCTATCGTCTCAACCTCCGCCAACATCTCCGGCAATCCCTCCCCTAAGAAATTCAAGGATATTCCAGAGGAGATCACCAGCGCCGTGGATTACATCGCCGACGCCAGATTGGAGGCCGGCGCCACCGGCGAGGCCTCCCAGATCATCAAGATCGGCCTTGACGGAGAGGTCGAG
>ONSC01000037.1:0-5506 GCA_900320365.1 uncultured Bacteroidales bacterium | reverse complement strand
AAGGGAGGCGGATTGTATGTACACATTCTCGGGGGAATTCCCTTTGGCGATGATGCTGAAGGTTTTACCATTATCAAGAGATATGGTGGCATTCCTGAATACCGGGCTCCCAAGCACATATTGATCAGTGCCGGGAGTAACAGCGTAAATACCCAAAGCGCTTAGGACATACCATGAAGACATTCCGCCTTGATCTTCATCACCGGGATACCCCTGAGGGCCGCTGCCGTAGAGGCGACTCATGATCTGGCGAACCCAGTACTGGGTCTTCCAAGGCTGTCCGGCGTAACAATACAGATACGGCATATGCTGTATCGGCTGGTTTCCATGGGCGTATTGTCCCATCCTGGCGGCAACCATCTCAGCCATCTCATGTATCACCGATCCATAGGTGCCAGTTTTCAGGGATGGCTCGGTCGTGAATACGGCATCCAGCTTATCAGTGAAGGCTTTGTCTCCCCCGAAAAGGTTAATAAGTCCCTGGACATCCTGGAACACGGACCATGTGTAGTGCCAAGCGTCTCCTTCCACATAAGCTCCACCCCACTCCTCCGGGTCGAAGGGTTCAGTCCAGTTCCCTTCCTTGTCACGGCCACGCATAAAACCAGTCTCGGAATCAAAGACATTTCTGTAGTTGAACATAGACTGACCGAATATTCTTGAATAAAACTCGTTCCCCACGCTCTCCGCAAGTTTCCAGGCGCAAAAATCATCATAAGCATACTCAAGGGTCATGGCTGTCGCACCGTTACCGCCAATATGGGAGACATAACCCAAGGTCCAATAGTCTTGCCATCCTCCACGACCGTTCGCTCCACCCCATGGTCCCTTGTTCATCGCCTCATGGGCATAAGCTTTGAGAGCCCTCTCGGGATCGAACGAGCGGATTCCTTTCGCCCAAGCGTCAGCGAGCAAGGAAATCGCATGATTCCCAACCATCCCTCCTGTTTCCCCGGGAGCTGACCATTGAGGCAGCCATCCACATTGTTCCTGAGCGTCCAGAAGAGCGTTCATATAACGGCCCTGCATCTCTGGATGCAGGATGTTGGTCAGAGGAAACTGTGAACGGAAGGTGTCCCAGAAACCATTGTCAGTGTACATGTAACCCTCGTGGATCTGAGCGTCATATGGACTGTAATAATATGGATTCCCATCTTTGTCAATCTCATAGAACTTCCTGGAGAAAAGGTTGGAGCGGAAGAGGCAGCTATAGAATGTGCGGATCTCCTCAACAGAGGCGCCATCCACGTCGATTCTGCCCAGCAAAGCGTTCCAGACGGCTTTACCCGCTGAAGCGACATCCTCCAGCCTGTGATACTTGCCAAGTTCTCTCTCGAGAGTCACATGCGCCTGTTCCAGGCTGATATACGAAGAAGTTATCCGCGCATTGACCCTCGAGCCAGGCTTGAACCTGACATACGCCCCGAATCCCTTTCCGGAGCCATCCTTCTTGTCGGGATATATTCCTCCTTCCTGGTTCTCCCACAATCCATATTCCTGGAACGGTTGGTCGAAACGGATAATGAAATGGCAGCGGAACGAATCCCTGGCCGCTATGAATCTTATGTTGCTGACCCATCCTGTGATCTCTCTCCTCTCAGGATCCACATGTATCTCGCTAAGGTCGTTGTATCCATCCAGAAGCAAGAATGCCTGTTTTTTACCCGGAAATGTGAATCGCATCATATTGCACCTTTCAGTCGGTGCCATCTCTGTGGTTATACCATTATCAAAGGTAACTTTGTAGTAGTTTGGCCTGGCCGTCTCTTTTTCATGTCTGAATCTGGCTCCCCTTTCCTTGAGACCGGTGACCAGTTCCCCTGTTTGGGGCATCAACATGAAAACCCCGTAATCCTGCACCCATGGACTGCACTGGTGGGTCTGACCAAAACCACGGATACTATCATGAGGCCAGCTGTATTTCCAACCGTCATAACGCTCACCTGTCTGAGGCGACCATAGATGTTGGGCGAACGGCATTCCAGTCGCCGGGTAGGTGTTTCCGTGGCTGAAAGAGAAGTTGGAGTCTGTCCCTATGCGGGTGTCAATGTAGCTTGTGTAGTCACGCTCCGAGGCAAAGCCTACCGCGAACATCGCGGACAAAGACACGAGAATGGCAAGAAGATGTTTTCTCATTCTGATCGGTAAATTAAACTTCCACAATATTAACGCTTTCGCTAGTAATTCTCTAAGCATTTAGGAGTCAGGGGACTAATCTGAATTCTTTGTGGACTTTTTAACTTGCCGGAATGGCTTATTTCGCGACAGCAGAAGGCGAAAAGTGTTTATTAAATAGTTGATTTGGTAAGCATTCCCGGAGATCCAAGCGATTTCCGGGAATACTGTTTTAAGGCTGAACCAGCTTTATAACTGTATTTCCGCCACCACAGGATAGTGGTCGGAATACTTTAGTTTGGGGATATGGTTGGATACGGCCTTGAAATGGCTGGGATACAGGATATAATCAATGCGGATGAAAGGCCATAGCGTCGAGTAAGTCGCTCCGAAACCTTTCCCTGCTTCCACGAAGGTGTCTTTGCGCCCTTTCTTCAGCCGATGGTAAGTGTATGACATTGGGTTATCATTGAAATCCCCAACCACAAAAGACTCCAAAGGGCAATCCTCGATGTCAGCCATCACCCGCTCAACCTGCTCGGGACGCCTGGCTATCGATTGTTTCAACTTCTCCTCAGTGTTCCTGACCAAGGTGCTGTCTTTCCCTCCCGATTTGACCAGATTCTTAATCGAGATATTATAACTCTGGAAGTGGCAATTGTAAACCCTTATCTTAGAGCCTTCATTGACCTTAAGATCAGTGTATATGGCTTGGTTGGAGCTTTTCTCGAACTGGAAATGGCCCTTCCCTTCAATTGGGAAGCGGCTCAATGTCACGTTGCCGTAGGCGCCTTCTTTGTTGATATGCATGAAATAGCCCGCCTCATAATCCGGGAAATGCTCTTTGACGAAACCGGCGACATCATATTCCCCGGAAAGATCGACCTCCTGGAGGCAGATGATATCAGCGTCAGTGGCCTTGATGAACCTCACGACAGAGTCCACGCAGGCGACAGGACCTCCCGCGGTTTTGAACTCAGGCTTTCTCCCCATGATGAAGCGACCGACATTGTAAGATACAATTTTAACGGGCTTGTCGCCTTCCTCCGCACCAGAAGAGAATTGAACATATCTGCCGATCAGGATGAGAGAAGGAAGCAAGGCCAGAAGAGGAATGAAGAGAGCTCCTGAACGACGTTTTAAAGCCCAAATCAGTAAAAGAACGTTTAGAATCACTATCGGGATGAAAAGAAGCCCTATAACGTTCATATACCAAGCTTTGGCAGGATTGACAATCGTGGAGGCATAGGACATCAGCAGCAAACCGGCGGCGAGAAGCATCAAGATCCTCGCCACTATTCCTGTGAGTCCCCAACCCTTATTTCTCATCTTTGCCAAAGCGTGCCTTTCTTTTTCCACCAGAGAATAAGCAGGAAACCAAATAAAGCGCCTCCAAGGTGAGCGAAATGGGCTATTCCGTCCATAGTCCCAGTGATGCCGGTGAACAATTCTATCGCCATGAAAATCAGCACAAACCACTTGGCCTTAAGGGTGATGGGAGGAAACACAAGGGTCCATAGGGCATTGGGATATAGCATGGCGTAGCCAATCTGGATTCCGAATATAGCTCCCGAGGCTCCCAGTGTAGGGGTTCCGAGGAGGGTGTAATACTTCTGCATATCGGAACTGTCGGCAAGCCATACCTGCGCCTGGATATCCTGGACAAGGAAGTGTATGAGCAATGCTCCGAGGCCTGTCACAAAATAGAATATCAGATATTTTCTCGATCCGATAGCTCTCTCAAGAACAGATCCGAACATGAGGAGGCACCACATATTCACGAAAATGTGCCAGAAGTTGCCGTGCATGAAAAGATATGTCACAGGCTGCCAGAGGCGGAAAAATGGCGACTTGGGATAGAAAACCGAGAAGGTCTCTAACATGAAATTTTGGTTGATGAGAGTCGCTATGAACATCAACACGTTGATCATGAAGATATTCCTTGTCACGACAGGAATATTGCCCATGATCCTTGACAGGAAGCCGCCTTCTTGGTTGTTGTCGTAGCCGTAGTATTGTGCCATAATTATTATCAGAAAAGTTTGTCTATCTGGGCAGCTGTCATCACCGCCATCGTCTTTTTCCCAGAGATAGTCAGTTCAGGGTTCGCGCTTGACAAAAGGGCGTCCAGCAAAGCCCTCGCCTCCATTGGAGAAGAGAGTTGGTCCCGAGTCGAGGCGCCGAGAAGGGCTATTTTCTCCGCCATCGATGACTCCATGACACCCGGTAGGGAAACACTGTCGTCAGAGAGTATCAGAAGCAGGTCCTGGATCATTGTCTCGACCTTGCCAGGTTCACCCGAGAACCCTTCAGGCACGCCGTTCACCACGATTGTGTCTGTACCAAAAGGTGAGATATCAAAACCAAGCGATGTGAGCAAGGATGCCTTAGAATCAAGAAGGAGCCTGCCCGGCGCCCCAACCTCCACTTTCACGGGGAACATGTTGGTCTGGGTGACATGACCTTGCTTTGTCAAAGCAGCTATCGCCCTGTCGTAAAGGACCCTTTCCCAAGCCCTGCGGATGTTCACCACCATCATTCCGTCCTTCGCCGGGGCGACGATATACCGTCCACCCAAAATCAGGGTCTGGGTGATTGGTAATGACTTATCCTCGAATAACTTCCCATAATCTTCCCTCCTGTCGACCAACCCTCCTGGCTGGTAGCCGGTATTTTTGGCGGAAGACGGCTGGAATTCATGGTCACGAAACATCGGCTCGAAAGGATCGTAGCCCGGATCCACCTGGATCCTTGGCGCGACATCCGGTTTATAATCCGAGAAATGCTTTCCAAGGACAGGCATATCATTGGCCTCAGGGTTGGTGAAGTCAATGTCCCCAGCGAAAGAATTCTTTCCTAGAGTCTCTTTCACGGCAGCGTAGACCACCTGGAATACCAAAGAGTCATCCTCGAATTTGACTTCTGACTTAGTAGGACTTATATTCACATCAACCGAGCTCGGATTAGTCTCCAGATAAATGAAATATGAGGGGGTGACTCCCTCCGGGATAAGTCCCTCATAAGCCCTCATCACAGCCTTATGGAGATAAGGACTGCGGAAATAACGCCCGTTGACAAAAAAGAACTGGTTGCCGAGAGTCTTCCGGGCCGTATCCGGCCTGCCGGCAAAACCTCGAAGGCTAACCATGGAAGTGTCAGCGGAAAGATCCACCAAATCGCCGGCGACAGAGGTGCCGAGCAAGTCCATAATCCTGTATTTCAAGGATTTAGCCGGTCTGAGGACGAAGATGTCCCTTCCGTTGTGTGACAGTGAGAATCCTGTGTCGGGACGGGTCAGGGCAACTTTAGTGAACTCCTCAGTGATATGTTTGAGCTCCACGTTGTCCGACTTGAGGAATTTCCTTCGCGCGGGAATATTGTAGAATAGATT
>ONSC01000012.1 GCA_900320365.1 uncultured Bacteroidales bacterium | reverse complement strand
CGACCCTGATCAAAGTAATGCGAATTTTAGCCTCAATTATTACATATCATCCTGACCTGCAACGGCTCTTGGATAATCTTCATTCCGTTCGAGATCAAGTAGATGATGTTGTGATTTTTGATAATGGCTCGACAAACTTAAGAGAGATTTGTCCAGGAGTTATAATCCTTAATCAAGAAGGCACGAACATCGGTGTGGCTTCTGCGCTAAATCATCTATGTCAATACGCCCGTGATAATAACTTCGACTGGATATTAACACTTGATCAAGACTCTATTGTCCCGCCCGGATTAATCAACGGATACCTTCCATATATGACAGAGGAAAGTATAGCCCTGATATCCCCTGCTATCAGAGATAGGAATTATGGTAGTATGAACTATGATATGGGTACTCGAGATTCTGTTGATGATATTGATGTATGCATAACTTCTGGATCTTGTTTGCGCTTATCAGCACTTGCTGAAATAGGCGGCTTTTGGGATGATCTATTCATAGACATGGTTGATTTCGACTTGTGTTGGTCTTTGAAAGAAGCGGGGTTCAGAATTCTCAGGGTCAATAACTTACTACTCTCTCATGAAATCGGACACTCAAGAATAGTACGTTTATTCGGAAAAGAGAATATTGTCTACAACCATCCTGCTTCAAGGTGTTACTATATGATTCGTAATACTATCGCAGTAGGGAAAAAACACAATCGCATAATACAATGTGCAAGATGGGTTCTAAAAAGAGTTATTCTTATCAATCTATTTGAGGATGAGAGATTGCATAAGGATAAGATGATTATTAAAGGGATTATTGACGGAATCAGATTCCCTATATGAGACTATCATTTGTCCTTCCAGCATGGAAAGGGAAATACTTATTTGAGGCTATCTCAAGCATTGTTTCCCAAACTATTAAGGATTGGGAACTGGTTGTCGTTGATGACTGTTCTCCGGAGCCTGTCGGTGAAATCGTTGCTTCTTTCAAGGATCCGAGGATTCGCTACTATAGGAACGAGGAAAACATCGGAGGCAAAGACCTCGTTCGCCAATGGAACCACAGCATTTCTTTCGCTGCCGGAGAGTATGTTGTCCTTGCAGCAGATGACGACAAGTACAAGCCAGAATTCTGCGAAGAAATGCTCAGGCTGGCTGAAAAGTATCCGGAAGTTGACCTGATCCATTCTTCCGTCGAGCAGATTGACGAAGACGGTCATCATCTTTGGAATGACAGCATACTACCCGAATATACAAGCAAATACGAATACCTCAACTGGTGGCTGACAGGAAGGTCGTTCACCTGCGTAGGTAATTTCGCATTCAAACGCTCTGCTCTTATGGCTATGGGAGGTTTTATGGATTTTCCATGTGCCTTTGGAAGCGACATCGCAACCCCAATTTCATTATCGAAAAACGGTGTGGCTAACACTCAACAGATGTTGTTCTGTTTCAGGCAGTCAGAACAGCACCTATCAGCCGATCGTTCACGATTCAAAGAGAAACTCGAAGCGATTTCGCAGCTTTCCGATTTTCTTCGTTCAATCCATTATGAGGAGCCAGACAATACGGCCGACAAGGAATTCTACTCCATAGTAAACGAAGACTATCTTCACAAGAAGTGCGTCTATGACTATTTCAACCTGGTTATAAAGTACCTGCCAATCAGCAAACTTAAATATCTTAAGTTATGTCGATTAGCAACACTATCTGATAAAGGCATGATGGTTCTTAGATGGATTAAATACAAGTTGGTAAAATGATTCTTCCTCAAGATCAATCTATTGACTTACGTCAGTCCACCCTTATCAAAGCGATGCGATTCCCGCTAATCGTGATGGTGCTGTATATTCATTCCCCGGGCGCTTTCTTTGAACCCAGATTGGAATTGTCTTTCGACGGTTGGAACATTTACCATATCATAGCCGAATTTATTTCTGGCCACATGTTTGCCATCGCAACCCGTTGCTTCTTTTTTTTCAGTGGATTTCTATTCTATAGATACTTAAAAGATGGTGAATTCAGTATTAAATGGGTAATAACCAAATGGAAAAAGCGTTTTTGGAGCCTCCTAGTACCTTTCCTGTTTTGGAACCTTATTATGGTTGTGGCTGTATTTTTAAAGAACGTTATTTTCGATGCTCTTTCGCTCAAATCTAGCGTTGAGGAACTCTCTCTGGTGGGAAAAGGGCCGTTGTATTGGTTCCTAACCGGACCGGCAGATTATCCATTATGGTTCTTGAGAGACCTGATTCTCATGACTCTGGTAGCCCCACTTATATACCCAATAGTCAAGACATTCCGATGGGCGTCCCTATTCATACTCATTCTTTTCTACCTTTCTCCCTTGACCCTGACGATTCCTTCCAAGCAAGCTATAATCTATTTCAGCGTTGGTGCATGGCTGGGTATTAACAGATTTGATCTCTTGACGATTTGCCGCAAGTACAAAATCCCGGCTGCCGTTATATCAGTAATTCTTCTCCCAATTGCGACTTCACAAGTAGGTCGTCCATTGCACACCTTTCTTTTAGATTTGTTTATTCCATTTGGAATCATCATGTCCATCAATATTTGCGATAATCTCATCAACAACGAAAAGATTTGCGAACGGCTTTGCAAACTCTCAGCTAGTGTTTTTTTTATATATGCTATCCACGAAATCTATATCCTTGGCTGGACAAAAGGGTTGTTTCTTAGGATCTTCGGCGATTCTCTTTTCAGTACTTGTATAAGTTACTTATTCGTGCCTGTAGTTGTCCTGTTTGTATGTCTAGGTGTATATTACCTTTTTAATAGAATAATGCCACGCACGATGTCATTTGCCTGCGGCGGAAGAACTGATTTCAGAACACAATGATCCCTCTCGCCATAGCATTCACTCCCAACTACTTCGTTCCAGCGGCAACGATGCTCCGATCGTTGCTGGATTCTTCGGAGGACTGTTTCAAGGTCATCTGCCTTGTCTCCGAGGAGATTCCGGAGCGGATGCGAAAAAAGCTTGAGAGGCTTGGAGAAGGACGGCTCTCATTCGAGTATATTCCCTTGAAAGGCAGGATGGAAGGAATCTACACCGACCCTCGCTATACCGAAGCGGCTTCTTTCAGACTTATATTGCCGGAACTGCTTCCAGAATATGACTCAATCGCTTATATCGATTGTGACGTGATTGTTCGGCAGGATATAGGAAAACTATACCGGGAGACTGACCTTGGGGACAATTACGTGGCGGCAGTGTTCGAAGCCCCGATTGAAAACCAGGCGGAAAGGGCCACAGCACTTGGTTGTGACCCCAAAAGGTACTTTAATTCAGGTTTCCTCCTAATGAACCTCCGCCAGATGCGAGAGGAAAAAGTATCTGAAAGATTGTTGGACGCCTGCCGGATACCATATATGGAGTTCCCGGACCAAGATGCCCTCAACCAGGTATGCCTTGGTAGAGTATTGCCATTGAGCCCTGTATATAACAGTATCAGGACATTCTTCATCCGGAAGTACAAGCCCGACTTCATCAAGCAATATGATGAGTCTCTTTGGGATAAAGTCCAAGAGGAAGGCACGATTCACTACACAGGAGGAAAGCCATGGAATATCTTCTCCATCCGTTTTGAGGAATGGTGGAGAACCTATGACAAACTCCCATCAGAGATTAAGGAAGAGTGGACTCCTCCCCAAAAGACCTATCTTCTATGGAAAGTTATGAAAATCAAACCGATAGGTCTGGTTATCAATGGCTTCCGCAATCTTAAGCAGCAACTGGGATGAGACACGCCTTCCTGATACTCGCTCATAATGAGTTTGAGATACTCCGGCTACTCGTGTCCCGCCTGGATGACAGCCGGAATGATATATTCATTCATTTCGACAAGAAGGTGGCGGTCCTGCCGGAAATCAAAGTCAAAGAGGCTGGTCTTATTATCCTTGAAGACAGGAAAGATGTCCGCTGGGGTGGGTTCAGCATGGTGGAGGCGGAATATGCCCTTTTCGAGGCGGCATCTGCAAAAGGCCCCTACCAATACTATCACCTGATCTCCGGAGTTGACCTTCCTTTGAAAAACCAAGATTATATCCACGACTTCTTTGACAAAAACGATGGGAAAGAATTCATCGGATACACCTGGACTGATATGCCTCGTTCATTCTCCCGCAAGATGCGTCGCTGGCATCTCTTCCCGGAGGATTTCAAGAGTAAAAATATCCTGAAAAAAGCCCTTCGTGCCGGATTCATACGGCTGCAAGAGGCTTTCCGGATTGAACGAAACAGGACGGTGGATTTCAAAAAAGGCTCCCAATGGGTGAGCGTCACGGAAGGAATTGTAAAGTATCTGCTCGATCATAAGGAGTGGGTGCGAAAAACATTCAGAAACACTTTCAGCCCTGATGAGTTGGTAGTCCAGACATTATGCTGGATGTCTCCTTTCAGAGATAATATCTATAACACCTCAGAAGACGGCAAAGGCTGTATGCGAGCTATCGGATGGAGGGAGAATCCAGGTTCCAAGGAATTGATTCTTAAGGACTGGATGGCGGATGATTATGATCTGCTTAAGGACTCCCCCGCCCTATTCGCCAGGAAATTCAATAGCTCGGACATGGTCTTCATCAACCGGATACTGGAATTGTCTGAAACATGAACGTAAGCGTAATCATACCCGTCTACAATGCCGAGGGGTGCCTGCCTGTCGCATTGGAGAGCCTGAAATCACAGTTATTCAGAGACTTTGAGGTGGTGTTCGTGGATGACTGCAGCACAGACGGTACTCCGGCTGTCATAGAAGCGTTCAAAAAAGAATCCGGAATCCCTTGCAAGATAGTCAGGCAGGAGATCAACGGAGGTGTGGCCGCAGCAAGGAACAAAGGACTGGAAGCTGCCGAGGGTGAGTATCTTGCTTTTTTGGATGCGGATGACAGGATGGAACCTGAAGAGCTTGAGGTGGCGGTCACCAAGGCGGAAAAAGCGGATGCCGACATTGTCGGCTGGGACTGGACTCTAGGCTTTGAGAAGAACGGGAGGTATATGCGTCAAGCAGACTACGATTCTCCCCTACAAGCTTTGAAGAACCTGATGGGAGGCACGATGAGATGGAATCTCTGGCTATTCCTTATGAAGCGGAAACTATTGATTGACAACGACATCAGGTTTATTGAGGGAGCTAATATGGGAGAGGATATGATGGTGATGATCAAGGCCTTCTTGAAAGCCGGGAAGGTCGTTCAGATCCATAAGCCTCTTTATCGCTACAATGCCATAAGCCAGACATCCTTGAGCCGGCAATTCAGCGAGGAGCGAAGACAGGAGATATCCGAGAATCTCGCTGAAGCGGAAAAAGCTATAATGACTAGCGCATATTCGGTTGAGATGAAAGACTATGTCAACCATCTCAAGCTTTTCCTCAAGCTCCCGCTTCTTATAAACGCTGACAAGAAAAACTACGAGACCTGGTTTACGTGGTTCACTGAGGCCAACGGAGCCGCGATGGCAAACAAAGCCCTTCCATTCAGAACCCGTCTTCTCCAGGGTATGGCCGCTCACAAACTTTGGGGCTGCGTGAAATTGTATTACCTTTGCGTGTACAAATTCGTATACGGGATAATTTACCGATAGAAAGAGATGAAGAGACTGCTGCAAGTAATATTTCTAGCGATCATAGTGGATTTCTACTTCTTTCCCGTATCGTTCACATTCATTCCTTCGAACATCAACTCGAAAATGATGGTTGCAGCATTTGGTTTGGCCGCTTTTGCTTACAAATGCATAAGGGAGAAATCAGTGAACTTTTCCAAAAGGACAGTGGTAGCAGCCATTCTTGCTTTAGTATTCTCGTTATGGTGTTATTTTTCAGTTGTCTCAAACGGGACGTCCGATATGACTTATGTGACATATTGGTCATCGTTTGCAACATGGTTAGGTGGTGCTTATGGTGTATATGTTATCATGAAGAACTTGGAGGAAAAAGCTGACCTCCCAACTATCACCAAGTATTTACTAATTGTATGTGTCGCCCAGTGCATAATCGCACTTCTAATAGACAATTTCCCAGCCTTCGACAGACTAGTTGCATTGTTCTTTTCGCAAGCAAACAATTACTTCAAAATGAACAATAGGCTGTATGGGATCGGTTGTGCGCTTGACCCAGCAGGAGTCCGGTTTGCTGCCGTACTCCTATTAACAGGATATCAGATGGTCCATAACAATGAGGTTACTGGTAATGTAGCCTCCTTGGCTAAATATCTTGTAGCTTTCATTATTCTTACGGTCGTAGGGTCAATGATAGCGAGAACTACTTCCGTAGGAGCATTGATGGCCATAGCATATATAGTATTCATGAATGCGGCCGTCAAGAGGGGAGGTTACGTGAACAAAAGACAGCTTTGGTTCTTTGCTCTACTAATAGGTTTGGTACTTGTCTCAATAGCCGTAACGACAAGTTTGTATAACTCTAGCCCAGATGCCAGAAAGTGGCTTAGATTCGGATTCGAAGGCTTCTTTAACTGGGTTGAAACGGGTGAATTCAGAACTCATTCAACTGACATTCTTATGGAAGTGATGTGGGTCTGGCCCGACAATTTCCACGACTGGATGATAGGAACCGGCCGTTACGGATTATTCGTTTGGAATACTGACATTGGATACTGTAACTTCACTCTCTATTGCGGTTTAATAGGTCTTGCATTATTTGCATCCTTCTTTATTTACGTCAATTTGTCCGTAAGTAGTAAGTTCAAGGACTTCTATCTTCTCTCGCTTATGCTTATAGCGCTCCAAGCAATAATTTGGGCGAAAGTCGCAACTGATATCTTCCTAATTAACGCCCTGCTTCTTTGCATCGACGGAGATGTTTTTGAAAAGGCTCTTCCCGTAGCTGAAACCGAATGAAACTCATTTACTGCATGGCCTCCCTCTACAATCCAGGAGGGATGGAAAGGGTGCTGCTGAACAAAGTCAGCTGGTTCGCTGCGAGGGATGGATATGAGGTTATGGTGGTCACGACGGATCAGCAAGGCAAACCTCCGTTCTATCAGTTCCCTGAAAATGTCCAGATAGTCGATCTGGGAATAAACTATTCGGTTGACAACAATCGTTCCCCTATCGCAAAGATAACCAGTTATTTCCAGAAACGAAGGAAACACAGAAAGGTCTTGGCCGACCTGCTTCTGAGAGAAAGGGCGGATGTGGTTATATCCCTCTATCCTTCTGAATCTTCTTTTATTCCCAAGATTAAAGACGGGAGCAAAAAGGTGCTGGAACTGCACCTCAACCGTTATTTCCGTTTGCAGTATGGAAGGAGCGGGCTGCTCGGACTGGCGGACAGATTCCGTTCATGGCAAGATGTCAGAATAGCCAGGAAGTTTGACAAGTTCGTGGTTCTTACTAAGGAGGATGCTGGATACTGGGGAAACCTCCCTAATCTGGAGGTCATTCCAAATGCGGCACCTTCAGTTCCTGATTTCTCGTATGATACTACATGCCGAAGGGTGATAGCTGTCGGTCGCCTAGACTACCAAAAGGGGTTTGACAGGCTCGTGGATGCCTGGGCTTTAGTATCGGAAGATACCAGGAAAAAATGGAGACTTGACATCTTCGGGCAAGGAGAGTGGAAAGAGATGTTGGAAAGAAGGATACAGTCATTGGGGATAGGAGAATCTGCAAGAATTAACCCTCCTACCAAGAATATATTCAAAGAATATGCTTCAAGCGCTTTCATAGTGATGAGTTCTCACTACGAAGGTCTCCCTATGGTCCTCATCGAGGCAATGAGCTGCGGGCTTCCTGGGGTTTGTTTCGACTTCATGTGCGGACCCAAGGACATAATCCGGGACGGACAGAACGGTCTTCTAGTGCCGGAAGGAAATATCCCGGCGCTTTCAAAGGCGATGGAAACAATTATGAGAGATGAATCGCTTCGCTCCAGGATGAGCGCTGAAGCCCGAAAGGTCGCCGATGATTATTCGGAAGGAAACGTAATGGAAAAATGGGAAAGATGCTTCAAGGAACTGCTGGATTGACCGTCCAAAGGGGCAACAAGATCGATCTGATCCGGGTATTGCTTACAATCGGTATCGTATCCCTTCATTCTACGATTACCGACCTTGCAAACAGCACTCCGGTTTATGACGGAGTGATCAAAGCAATCCTTACGGTCACACAAGTATGTGTCCCCTTGTTCTACGCACTATCTGGATATCTTTTCTTCAGGAATGTTCCTGATGATCCATCCTCAAATTGGTTTTGGACCAAACTTCGGTCAAGGTTCCTTTCGTTGTTCGTCCCGTTCATTATAGCAAACTGCATAGCCTTAGCCATCTATTATGCGACAATGCACTTCTTCCCGTCAATGATTTCCGGATATCTTGGAGACAGTTGGAAAGACCCGGTGTTCGTCTTTTGGAAAGGACCGATTAACTTATCTCTTTGGTTTATACGGGAGCTTATTGTCGTGACGATCCTCTCACCTATCATATTTCTGATAGTAAAGCATTTCCGTTGGTGGGGTGTCCTTATCCTAGGGTTGCTGCTTGTCCTGAGAATTGGACCGGCACCTCTGTTCTATTATTCCACCGGCGCTTGTCTCTCAGTTTGGAAAATCAATCCTGTTGAAAAATGGCTCATGTCAGACAGCCAGGTCAGGATCAGTTCCAGGGCATGGACATATTTTGTATATCTGTATCATTATCTTCTCGTGATAGGCATCAAGAAAGCACTGGTCGCCTGGCTCAAGCCTACTGACACCGCACTGCAAGTGGGAATATACATGGTAACAGTGATTGGAACCCTTCTAATCCTGACTATCACATATGTACTCATGCGCAAGATAATTCCAAGATTCACAAGTGTTCTCGTAGGGGGCAAATAGAACATGAAGCTTCTTCAAATCAATCCTGTAGTCAGGGAAAGCACCTCCACCGGAAAGATAATGCGTGGCATCGGGGATCTTGCCATGGCTTCCGGGTGGGATAGCTATATCGCTTACAGCAGGGCTAGGGACAGGATTATTCCTCACACTTCCAAGCTCATTCCAGTTGGAGACAAGGCCGATTTGGCCATTCATGCATTGGAGACCAGACTATTTGACGCACACGGGCTGGCTTCTAAAAGAGCGACTAGAGAGCTGATTAGAAGAATAGAGGATGTATCCCCCGACATAATCCAGATACATAATGTCCATGGCTATTTTCTCAACTACCCTATGCTTTGCGACTTCCTTGGCAGATCTGGAATACCGGTTGTGTGGACGGCGCACGACTGCTGGCTTTTCACAGGCCACTGCTACCATTACTCTTCTGCCGGATGCTATCGGTGGAAGACGGGTTGCTATTCATGTCCTTTAAAAACCAGTTTCCCTGCCAGTTGGCTGCTGGACCGGTCTGACCGCAACTATGAGTTGAAGAAAAAGTCCCTGACAGGGATGAAGAACCTTCACCTGGTAGCAGCCTCCGAATGGATGAAGAAAGAGATGAGTGAGTCATTTTTGTCAGGTGTTCCTTGCACCGTGATTCACAACGGAATAGATCTCGATGTATTCAAACCATCAAACAATGAGCAAACAAAGGGAAAATACGGAATCAATACTCCCCACTATGTGATTGCCGTCGCAAGCATCTGGCTAAAAGAAAAAGGATTCGATGATTTGATGAGATTAGCCGGATTACTTCGCGAGGACATTACACTCGTGATGGTTGGACGTATGACAAAAAAGCAGGGAAAAGACCTTCCAGAAAACGTGATTCATATCCCCCGCACATCTGACGCCACGTCACTCGCGGAGCTATATTCCGGAGCCGTCGCTTTTCTCAACCCTACCTGGCAGGATAACTACCCGACCGTGAATCTGGAGGCCATTGCCTGCGGGACACCAGTTATAACCTACAGGACTGGAGGGTCTCCAGAATCGGTGACTGAGAAGACTGGATTCATTGTGGAACAAGGGGATATCGAGGGAATGACGAAGATAATTAATGATATAATCGGGAATAATTCCTACCTTTGTAGGTTAAATTGTAGAGAGTATGCCCTTGCCAATTTTGACAAGGGAAAATGCTTCTGCGATTATATTGATTTATATGAAAGTCTTGCAGCTCGGTAAGTTCTACCCCATCTTCGGAGGGGTTGAGAAAGTGATGTACGACCTGACCATGGGGTTGGGTTGTGACATGCTTTGCGCCAGCGCTGACAAGAGAAGAGAGTTTAACACCATTTCACTCTATGGTGGTGGATGTATATTTGTGGCACCAACCCTATTCAAGGCCGCTGGAACAATGATAGCTCCAAAGATGGTCTCTTGGCTTAAGAGACATGCCGGGGAATATGATCTCATAGATATCCACCATCCGGACCCTATGGCAGGTTTAGCTTTGAGACTGAGCCGCTTCAAAGGGAAGGTTGTCCTGCATTGGCACAGTGACATCATAGGCAAAGGTGTTTTCCGTTCCCTATACAAGCCCATACAGAACTGGCTGGTTCGCAGGGCTGACAAGATAGTCGGCACGACGCCAGTGTATGTCTCGGAATCTCCTGATCTTAAGGATGTTCAAGATAAGACAACCTTTATCCCTATCGGAATCGAGCCCCTTCGTACAGAGGGAGAATCTGTAGAGAAGATCCGGCGGGAATTTGAAGGAAAAAAGCTGGTGTTTTCCCTTGGCAGGCTCATCCCGTACAAAGGGTATGAGCATCTTATCCGGGCCGCAAGCTATCTTCCCGATGATTACAGGGTGGTAATCGGAGGCTCAGGACCATTGAGAGACCGCCTACAAGATGAGATAGACCATTTGGGTCTTTCCGGCAAGGTCACATTGGCCGGATATATTGAAGACATGGATCTTCCCTCCTGGTTTGCCGCTTCCGATGTATTCGTGCTACCTTCTGTCACGAAAAACGAGGCTTTCGGTATTGTTCAGATTGAGGCGATGTCCGTCGGTACACCCGTGGTAGCTACCAAGATTCCCGGATCCGGGGTGTCATGGGTCAATGAAGACGGAGTCTCGGGGCTTAACGTGGAGCCCAGGAATCCGAAGGCCTTAGCTGATGCGATAATGGCTGTCACCAAGGACGAGGAGTCCCGAAAGACTTTCAGCAAAAGCGCCTTCCTGCGCTATGGAGCCTTATTCACTAAAGATTTGATGATTAATAAAATAACAAAACTATATGAGAAAACCGCTTAATTGGTTATTGTTGGCCGGGCTGGTGGCCATGGCCTGTTCTTGCGCCTCATCCAAGAAATGGACTTATCTCCGGGACTTTGAGTATGGAGATGTTTATGAGGCTGCAAACGCTCCCGAATTAAGATTACAACCTGGAGACGAAGTGATGATACAAGTGCGCAGCACCAACCCTGAATTGGCGGCACCGTTCAATGCCGGGGCGGGTTTGAGCACTGTTGAGAGCGCGGCACCTACCAGCGCCGTCAAATACTTGATTGATCCCAAGGGTTATATTGATTTCCCTGTGATCGGAACGATCAAAATTGAGGGTAAGACCCTCAAGGAGGTTAAAGAAATGATAGCTTCCAGGATAATCGAGATGGGTTACATCAAAGAGCCCATAGTGGATGTCTCAATGGGAAACTTCAACATCACAGTGCTGAAGGAGACAGGAGGAAACATCATACAAGCTGGAAACGGACCGATTAATTTGCTCCAGGTAGTGGCCCAGTCAGGTACAGGCGGGCAGTTAGTGAATGTCAAGGATGTAATGGTAATCCGAACCGAAGACGGTGTCAGGAAGGCCTACAGCGTGAATCTCCAGAAGAAAGATCTCTTCGATTCTCCGGCTTTCTACCTGCAGCAGAATGACATCGTGTACTTCAAGCCTAAAGGCAGCAGGGAGTCTCAGCCATTTAGGACATTCATCTCTTCATTGTCTCCTGTCATAACTCTTGGTTCTGTAATTTCTACATTTTTCATTTGGATGAAGTTAATTGATGACGGTAACGAATAGCCATGCAAAACAAAAACAAAAACAATAAGAATAAGGACCAGATTAATCTGGTAGATCTTTTCTTTTATCTGTTGAGCCATTGGTACTGGTTTGCGCTTTGCGTTGCCCTCGCTCTTGGCTATACATACTACAAGTATGCTAAGACCCCATTTGTCTATCGCAGCGGAGTGACTGTAGTAATCAAGGATCCCAGCAACTCAGTACGTTCGGTCAGGTTGGACGCCTATTCCAGCACGATCAATAACGTCAGCATGACCACAGAGATCCTCCAGTTACGATCCAAAAAGTTAATGACTGAAGCTGTTAAATTGCTTGACGCCGATGTCAATTATAAGATGAAAGTCAAGTTCAGAGACGTGGAACTGTATCGCAATTCTCCGGTTAGGATGTTCTTCTCCCGGGAAGATTTTGTGCCAGGGCCTTTTTCCGTCATAGTTGTCCCTGTCAATGACAAGCAAATTAAACTTGACTCCGATGGTTTAGGGAACTATCAGACCGTAGCTCTTGGAGACACTTTAACTCTTGGTGGAGGAAAGGTCGTATTCCAGCCCGACACACCTTACGGACCTTCGTGGTACGGTCAGGAAATTACAGTTCAGAAGTCAACCCCGGAGAATGCCGCTTTAGGATACCTCTCAGGACTTCAGATTTCTCAGGATGATACCATCCTTCAGATTGCTTTACAGGATTATTCCCTTCAAAGATCAATCGACCTCATCAACGCACTTATCGAGAAATACAATGAGGACGCTATCAGGGAGAAGAACCGAGTTGCTGTTAACACCGCCGAATTCATCAACGAGAGACTCATCAGCATCCAGGAGGAATTGGGCCATGTGGAAAGCAGTCTAGCCCAGTTCAAGAGTGCCAACCAGGTGATGAGCGTTGACGAAGCAGCTTCTCGCTACCTCAACGAAAGCCGTAGCTACAATGCGGATATCGTCAAAATTGAGACCGCCGTCCAAGTTGCGGAGTATCTCCTCAACTACATCAAGAACATGAATCCGTACGGTCTGATTCCTGCCCAGACTGGAGTCAACGACCCCAATGCGGACAAGAATATAGCTGACTACAACGCCATGGTGCTCCGCCGAGAGAAACTCGTCGAGGCATCAAGTACGGAAAGTCCTGCTGTCAAGGAGCTTGGAGCTTCCATCCAGAATTTGAGGCAGAATATCATAGGGATTCTCAACAACCATTTGGTCAGCCTACAGGTTCAACGAGACGACTTGTCGAAACAAGAAACTACAGCCGTTCGTAAATTCACGGCTATGCCCGCCAAGGCCCGTGAAGTCCTTTCAATCGAACGCCAGCAGCAAATCAAAGAGTCCTTGTACCTGTTCCTCCTAAATAAACGTGAGGAGAACTCCCTCACACAGGCTATGGCGGACAACAACGCCCGTATGATTGATGAGCCGACCGGTTCCTGGGGTCCTGTCTATCCGCAGAGGAATAAAATGTTCCTCCTGGCTCTTTTGATCGGCTTGCTCCTGCCAGCTATTATCCTTCTTGCCAGGATGTTCCTTGACACCAAAGCGCGCACCCGCAAGGATGTGGAGGATATGCTCACTACGCCATTCCTCGCTGAGCTTCCATTCGTCAAGATGAAGAAACAAAAGAAAGCTAAGAAGGGAGAGAAAGTTGAAGAAGAAGTGAAGACAGCTTACGACCCTAACTCAAAGAGCGTCTTCACCGAGGCGATGAGGATCATGTGCACCAACTTGGACTTCATGCGTCCTGAAGGTTCCGGCCAAATGGTTATCGCCAATAACTCAATCAGCGTGGGTGCGGGTAAGACCTTCCTGTCCACAAACATCGCGGCCTGCTTGGCTGACGCCAAAAAGAAAGTCGTCCTCCTTGACGTAGACCTTAGGAAGAGGTCTCTATCGAAGATGTTCGGAGTCAAGCACGTGACCTCGGGCCTTTCTAATTATCTTTACGATGATACTGTCAGCATCAGCGATATTATCCATAAGGATGTGCTTCCTGGTGTTGATCTGGTGCCTGCCGGTCACACCCCGCCGAACTCCACAGAGCTTTTCGGAAGGAAAAGGTTCGAGACTCTGATTGAAGAACTAAAGAAGTCTTATGACTATATCCTCCTAGACAGTGTGCCTGTCACCATGGTGGCTGATCCTATGGTCATCAATAAGGTGGTTGACGTTAACCTGTTTGTCCTTCGTAGCGGCCAGCTTGACCGCCGCCTGCTCCAGCAGATTGACGACCTCTACGAGAAGGGTCACTTGAAGAACATGGCCGTTGTCCTCAACGGTTCCGAGATCAAGAAAGGCTATGGCTATGGTGGCTATGGTTATGGCTATGGCTATGGTTATGGTTATGGCTACGGCTACGGAGAAAAGGATTAATCTAAAGCCTCGAAAATGACAATCGCTGTGGATTTTGACGGAACGATCGTCGAGCACAAGTACCCGGCGATCGGGAAGGAAAAACCCTTCGCCATTGAGACTCTCAAGCAACTTGCTGACGAGGGGAACAAGTTGATACTCTGGACTTCCCGTGATGGCGAGCTCCTCCAGGAAGCCCTGGATTTTTGTCATAAAAGAGGCCTGGACTTCTATGGGGTAAACAGCAATCAGCCGGTAGGTTCCCTCTTTGAGGGACGTGCCGGCAGTACTTCTGTGAAAGTGGTGGCTGATGTGTACATCGATGACAAGAACCTCGGCGGACTTCCCGAATGGGGAACCATTTACGAGATGATCACGGGGCTCAGGGAGAAAAAGCATAAGAAGCACCGCAAAGGCTTATTCGGCAAATTATTCCGGTAAGATGAGGCTTACGGACGAAGCCATATTGAGGGAATCGCGAGGTAAGTTGATTCTTCTTGTGTTCAACAATAAGGGCACAAGAGCCATGGAAGTCAATGAGAGTTTCGCTTTCTTATGGAACAAGTTCAGCGATATTGACTTCTCCGTCGAAGACTTGGCCTCAGCCCTTGTTGAGGAATATGGAATCGATCCAGAGGCAGCCCAAGCAGATGCGTCACAAACTGTCTCCATCTGGAAAGAATCTTCACTGTTGAAGGAAGAATGAAGCTATCCAAGGAATTCTTGGTCCTTCTGAACTCCGCCCTCTCTGGAAACACTCCAGATGGCGGCGTGATGGATATTCTCAATTCAACCAGTCCTGAAGGCTGGCAGAAAATAGCCGCCATATCCAGGGAACAGAACGTGACGGGGCTGGTCGGAGACGCAGTCACAAACCTGCCCGAGAAGATCGCTATCCCGGAAAACGTATTCCTGTATTTCCTCGCCGAAAAAGAGAAATGCGCTCTCCAGGGGCGCAGGATGGCTGCCATCGCTAAGTCAATAATCAATGGTTTCAATGAAAAGGGTCTCAACCCCATCCTTTTGAAAGGCCCCGCCACAGCGGCTTTCTACCCCCATCCGGAACTGCGCTCATACGGGGATATCGATTTATTCTTCAACCGTGACGAGTTCCATAAGGCGAGAGATATAGCCAAATCTGAAACCGGTTTCATATTGGCGAGCGACGGTAGTTTCCACTTCAAGAAGGATGATGTTGACGTGGATGTCCACGACAGGTATTTCGACCTGCACGTGTCCGAAGATAAGCTTCCTCAAGTGCCTTCGTCTGAAGCCACCTTACTAATGCTTTCCGCCCATGCGCTAAAGCATGCCTGCGGAACCGGAGTGGGCATTAGGCAGATCACTGACTATGCTATGGCATGCGATGCCCTGAAAGGAAAGTATGATCCTGAGAGGCTCGAAGAGGCCTTCAGGAACGCGAGGATGACCAAGTGGCAAACCTTGCTTTGCTCTTTGATAATCAACGTCCTTGGCATCCAAATCCCTTGTCCTGGAGGAAAAACGGTTTCTGAGGAGCCCCTGCTCAAGATTATTGAGGAAGGAGGCAATTTCGGACATCATGCGGCCGGACGTGGCGATATTTACGGCAAATCCACGGCAAAAAGGAAAATGGACACTTTCCGAAGGTTCTTGGGAAGGCTGCCTTTCTCCATAAAATATGCCCCGAAAGAGACCTTCAGCACGATGCTGTCCCTATTGGGCGGGAACCTCCATATATAGGATTATCAATTATTTGAAAATTTTTCGTACCTTTGTGGTCTAAAGTGATTAATATGGGAGAACCCGTCAACAGAGTTTTGTTTGTCAATTCGGAGATCACGCCGTTCCTTCCCGAAAGCCCTATAGCGAATATAGGGCGTCAACTTCCGCAAGGTATTCAGGACAGGAAGAAGCAGATCAGGGCCTTTATGCCCAGATACGGTTGCATCAACGAGAGAAAGAACCAGTTGCACGAGGTTATCAGGCTTTCCGGCATGAACATAATCATCGGGGATGTCGACAGGACTCTTGTGATCAAGGTGGCCTCTATAGCGGCGGCCAGGATCCAGGTCTATTTCATCGACAACGATGATTATTTCCGCCGCAAGCAAGTCGCTTACGACCCTGACGGGAAGTTTTTTGAGGACAACGGCCAAAGGGCCATATTTTTCGCCCGCGGCGTTCTCGAGACGGTCAAGAAATTGCGTTGGGCTCCTGACGTGATCCATTGCCAAGGGTGGATATCCCATCTGGTCCCCCTGTTCTTGAAGAAAGTCTATTACGGGGATCCCATATTCGCCGGAAGCAAAGTCGTCACCTCCTTATATAACGAGATATCGTCCGAATCCTTCCCCCAGACATTCAAGGATACGGTTCCTTTCGGAGGCATCAAGCCCTCAGACGTGTCCCTTCTGGAGTCCCCCACTGGCATAAATCTTGCGGAAATGGCTGCCTTGTATTCTGACGGTGTCATTTTCGGCTCGCCTGATGTGGATGAGGGTTTGGTCAAGTTCTGTGAGGGACTTAAGATCCCGACTCTTCCATTCAATGGAAAATCGGTCGAGGACGGCAGCTACATCGACGAATACGACAGGTTTTATCAACAGCTGCAGCAGTAAATGAAGAAGATTCTAGTGGCGATCGCCCTCCTGGTGGCCCTGATGTCTTGCGTCAATGTAAATGAGAAACTTGGTGGAGATCTCATCGCCACCAACATGAAATATGATTTCCACTCCGCCACGTTCGATCTCAACGACATTTGGATGAAACCATCCGACAGCCTGTCCGCCTATTCATCCAGAAGGATCAACTTCGGAGCCATCCGTGACGATACTTTCGGGTTATTCCGCAGGGGCTGCGCCATCATCCTTGTACCAGTCGTCGATTCCGTGTATCTTGGCGAGAGTCCGATATTCAAGAGATTCAGGTTCCAGGCGGAGATTGACAGTGTGTCCGTGGCCGATCCCAGCCAGTCGAATATACTCCAGAATGTCTATGTATATGACCTCACGGAGCCCTTGGATCCCAAGAAGTATTACTCCAACACCGAGGTCAAGCATGGATCAAAGAGGATCACCAAAGGCGTTCCGATCGTCAATGGCACCGATTCCCTCACCTTCGAGTTCACATCGGAGTTTGGCGAGAAGTATCTGAAAATCACCCAGGAAGACATGGATGATTATGACAGGTACACTTCTAAATTCCCTGGAATATACATCACCACAAACGACCCAGTCGGCGATGGTGGGCGGTTCAACCTGTTCAAGATGAGCATCCTTGAGGCTAACACCTCATCCGGTTCCTCTTATCCCACCAGGACCGACAATTATGCCGTCATGTATTATAGCGGTATTTATAACGGAGAGAGGAAGGACACCAGCTTGATGTTCTATTTCAGCCCGCTGGAGTTCCAGGACCTCAACCATTTTATAGAGACCAATTCATTGCCTGATCAATATGTCTTCAATGTGGACTACCATGAATCCGGCAATCTCGCCGGAAAGGCTGACGACGTCCTGTATGTGGAAGGTGGCAGTGGATTGAAACCGGTCATCTCAGCTGACGAGATCAGAAAGTTGGTACTCGCTGAGATCTCCTCAAAGGGTGTAGACCCGGCCACCGCCCTGATAAGCAAAGCCACGGTGGAGATGCCTTTCGACTTCCCGGAGGATTACCGCACGATGTATCTTTTCCCAGACATTCTCAGTCCAACAATCAAGATATCGACAGATACTTCCGTGGTCTTCGCGGGGCTCACAGACGCCAGCGCTTCTGACGAGAATCAGGGAGACATCAACCGCTCCCTGTGCGTCTATGCCCCTGACATCACACACCACGTGCAGCAGATCATCAGGCAGAAAGACAAGGAAGACATCTCTGATTACGACATCTGGATGCTGATCATGCATGTGGAGACCACCACCAAGACTGACGCCAACGCAAGCCAGATGGCCAACTACTACCAGCAGATTGCTTATGCTTCATACGCCAACCAGCTCTATGGAGGCGGATATGGAGGCTATGGCGGTTATGGATACGGTGGATATGGCTATGGTGGTTACGGATATGGTGGTTATGGCTATAATAACTATTACAACTACATGATGATGGCCCAGTATGCGGCCGCTTCAGCCACAACAACTTCTGTCAGCCAGGAGATGGACAAGGACCGCTTCTACAAATGCGTTCTCCGTGGACCTGGATCCAAAGACGGACGAACCCCTAAACTGAAAATCACCTACGCCGTTCCTAAGGAATAGGAACAACGTGAAAAGATAAAGCCCCGGCTCTTTCGAGCCGGGGCTTTTGAATTTAAGTCAAGCTAAAGGATTAAGCCTCCTCTTTGCCTGCGATCTTCTCCTGAACCTTGGCAATCGCGTCAGCGACTGTGGCGATGGTGCTGGTCTCCTCATCGGGAATCTTTATTCCGAATACCCTCTCGAACTCCATGAGAAGCTCGACAGTGTCGAGAGAATCAGCTCCCAGATCATTTGTGAAATTGGCGGTCTCAGTCACTTCAGACTCCTCAACGCCGAGTTTGTCAACGATGATCGCTTTGACTTGTTTTACGATTTCTTCTTCAGTCATGGTTATAAAAATTAAATAGTTTAAATTCTTTCCAAATTCACGCAATAACGTCGCAAAGTAAATAAAAAAACATCAATTCTCCAAATCCAAAGATAACGGGTTTCCGGAAGCGGGTTCTTTGCAAAGGTTGAGCCAAATCCTCAAACCGTTAAGGGAATTCATCAGGTAGAATATGTACTTTATGAGCATAACTGCGGCGTTTCCGGAGCCAGAACCGCTTAAAAGGGCTACTGTCCAAAGGGATATGGAGGAGATATTCACCAGGATCCAAATGTACCACTGCTCCATGAAAGCGAAGCTCATAAGAACCTGCCCGGCGATATTCAAAGTCATCACCACGGCATCCAGAAGGATCTTCGACTTGTTGAAAGAAGCGATCTTACCGGCCTCCAGTTTAGCGGCGTCCACATAATAGAGAATGCCATAAGTGACAGCGATACCAACCAGTATTCCGCAGACAACCCATGCCCATTGACGGCTGTTCAGTTTCCTTGCCTTCACCTTGGTATCCTCATCTTTCTCACCACTGACTTTAGCTCCCCTCTTCCTCCACTGCCAGAAGCCTATGAACTGCATAGGCAGGAAATAGAAAGCGTGAAGGGCGAAATTACCCATGATCCCGTTGTCGTACAAGACGACTGTGGCGGCCAAGACATCAAGCAATCCGAACAGGAAGGTCAGCAGGTGTCCGTTGGCGGAAAGCACGGTGTTGATGACTCCCATCACGGAGCCGAATGCGGCGAGGAGCAGCATGAAAGTCTTCACCTCCGGCTGCTGTAGCTTGAATATGGTCGTGATAGTCACGGCGACAATCATTCCCGTGACAAGGAATATATTGAACGCCAGGTTGAATCTTTTTTCTGCAGTAGGGGTCATATCGAACTGATTAATACACCGCCTTGACCCAAGGAGCCTTTGCCGCCATGTATTCCTTTACCTCAACCGGGATGTCGGTGCATAGGAAATCGGCTCCAAGATAGATTCCCAGCATAGCGTCAGCGACGCTTTGTCCTGGCCAGAGGCACACTATCAAACCGCGCTCGTGAGCTTTCTTCACGGAAGCCCTTGACGTTCCATCCATCGTGGCATTAAGCCTCTTGATTCCCATCGCGTTACAAAGAGCGATTGTCTCATCGTTACAGGGTTTCCCGGAGATAAGAGCCATCTCTACCCCGGGATATTTCTGCTGGAGATACCTCAGGCCGCGGTAGTCCCCGGAAGTGAACAAATATGTCGCTCCCGCCGGCTTGTTCCGCATGACCCTCTCATAGAGTTTGTCGCAGAACTCCCTGAGCCTTTCTTCCGGATAGAGATCAGCCGGGTTAGTCTTGAGTTCGAATTCGACGTAAGTGACATCTCCTTTGGAGTCCAACCAATCCATGAGCTCGTCGAGGAACATCACCTTATTCCCTTTCTTGGTCCTGGCCTTGCGAATCTCCGCCTCGGTCATCAATTCGACGGCACCATCCATGTCCGTTGTCCGGGTGAGATTGGAGTCATGAAGTATCACCATCTTGCCATCACTGGTCATCCGGATGTCCGTCTCATAGCCACGGTAGCCGGCCTTGTAACTAGCCTCGAAAGCGGAGAGAGTGTTCTCGTCAAATTCATGACGCCCGCCCCTATGGGAGAAAAAACGAGGTTGCAGATCCTGAGCGGACAGCGCGGTCACATTCAAGACGAAAAGGATAATCACTAACTTTCTCATGTTGGTTTACTTTGGTTCAAAAAAAAGGCATTGCCACCTTCGCGAATTTAAAACAATGGCAGAAACATTCCTATTTTTTGAGAATATGAAATCAACCGAATCCCTATTTCAGGGATCGCTGTCACCAATTGCGAAGATAGCAAATCATCTCTTTAATAATATTACTATATTTGTCTGAGAGAACCGACATTAAATTAATAACAACCGATATGAGAAAAACATTAACAGCAATCATCGCTCTTACAGTGGCTTTTTCAGCCGCGGCGCAAGAGAAGACTTATCCGGAGCCGGAGAAGATGAGCCCGGGTATGACGGAATTCTGGACTCCTCAACCCAAGGTCGTGACTCCTGGGGACATCCTCACCAATTCAGCCCCTTCTGATGCTATCGTGCTGTTTGACGGGAGGAATCTTGACGCATGGGTGTCCGCCAATGGTGGTGCGGCCAAATGGAAGGTCCATGATGGTGTGTTCACTGTCGACAAGAAGACCGGGGATATCTTGACTAAGGAGAGTTTCGGAAGTTTCCAACTCCATCTCGAGTGGTGCGTTCCGGAGAATATCACAGGATCAAGCCAAGCCAGAGGCAACAGCGGTGTCTATCTTCAAGACAAGTATGAGATCCAGATTCTGGACTGCTACCATAACGAGACTTATGCCAATGGTCAGACAGGAAGTGTTTACAAACAGGTGATTCCTCTTGCCAACGCTATGCGCAAACCCGGGGAGTGGAATGTTTATGACATCATCTATAGCGCCCCCGTATTCAATGAGGATGGCACCTATAAAGTGGCACCTCAAGTGACTGTCATCCAGAATGGTATCGTGCTGCTGAACAATTTCACCATCAGAGGTACCACAGAGTACATAGGCCACCCGAGGGTTGTCCCCCATGGCGACGGTCCGATCCGCCTTCAGTCCCATGGCGACAAGAGCGAACCAATAAGCTTCAGAAATATCTGGCTTAGGAAGATGTAGCCTGATGTCTTTGATGAGCGCTATTGGCGTTCAATTCTGGGATGGGCCTTCATCATTGATGAGGCCCATTCTTTGAATTCGCTCCATTTGTAATATGGCCCTGATACAGGATGGAGTTGTGGTAGTGTGGCCTCGCCACCATTTCTCAAGAGCTTGAAAAGAATATCCGGATTCTTTTTAGAGCGATAGAACACGAACTGAATGTTGGCCCCTTTCGGGGTGTCATAGTTTTGGAACCAATACTTGACATCTTCTGTTTTCTCAGGCTCGAAACCACAGCCATTGATATTCAGAAGGGGACAGATGGCGTTAACGACAGTGTCGTGGCCAAAACGGTAATGTCCCTTATATACTCCAGTAGCGATAGCCTCATCTGCCATTGTAATGATATCTCTCAAAAGGGGAATCATGCGATAACGGTTCCTGGAGTGGCCAACATAGACAGAATAGTTCTCTATTTCCCACATCGTGAGGAGTTGATCTTTACTGAATATGTCCTCAAGCCAGTTTCCGTCGGAATAGTTGTGATACCCGGCCCAGAGGTTGAATAGCTCATGGATAAAATCCCTCCGGCCCCCTATTTCCTCGAGGAACCCCCTGTCTGTGAACAGTTTCCCTAGTATGGAATCATAGTCTGTTAGGCGGTCTTGCATGTCGGTCACACTCTCCGGGACGATGATGCTTCCCTCGTAGTATTCCGCGATTTCTTTTGGTGCCCCTCCGGGATTCGTCACGTTCAGGTTGGTGTGGAGAGAATTCATTTTGATATTAAGTTTAGGAGCGCATTTCTGGAGGCTGACGGTGAAAGCGTTCATGCTGACTATAGCCCTTTGGGAGGTCGAGGCCATAGCCATAACCTCTCCACCATCTTTGAACACCTCAGGGAAATCCTGGCACATTTTTCTTGCTATTTCCATGTGCTGCTCCATTCCGAGTTCTGAGAGGTCCCCTGTGTTGAGGAGAGGTTTCAGGTAGAATGCGTTGAAGTCATCATACAACCTTTGCCCCCTTGGAGTGAGAGATCCTGAGTCATAGGCGGCGTCAAGCACTTTCTTTAAAAGGGTATAAGTGTTTGAGTTCCATGCGTAACGGGAACCGTGGCGACCATAATGGGAAATATAGAAAGGGGAGTAGCCTTTAGGGGCTGGAGTCAGAGCGGCCGCATCATAACGGTACGGACCCTCACACCCAGCCATCTTGTCCCGGCTGGATGCCACTACATCCAGCACATCGTAAGTCTGGGCTCTTAAAGTGAAGGAAATGCTAAGAAGTGTAACGACGCCTAAGGCGGCTGCGATAAGTCTAAATGTGTGTCTCATAACCCAAAGATAACAATAATCCCAGGCATTGCTTATATTTGCATAGCCACTTTTAAAAATGAATCATCTTTTCTGGCATGAAAAAAATTGTTTTCACTCTGATCTGGGCTTTGATGGCAGTCTCAGTTTTCGCCCAGGAACAACAAGTACGGTTCTTCTCCCACAGGGGCGGAAGGATGGAATTTGACGAGAACACCATTCCTGCCTTTGAATCCAGCTATAAAGCCGGTTACAGGGGCTACGAGACCGATATCAGGATGACAGCCGACGGGAAACTGGTCATCCTGCATGACTCGAACCTGAAACGCACGACCGACACTGAAGGTGTTGTGGAAGAGATGACAGAGGCCCAGATCCGCAAGGCCAGGACCAATAAAGGGAATAAGGTGATGTTCCTAGACGAGCTCATGGATTGGCTTGACTCCAAAGGGGATGTGACTTATGTGGAATTCGAGCTTAAGACATCTCCTGTCGGCCTTTATCCCGAGGAAAGGCTCCGGGAATATTGCGACAAACTATATGAGAGAGTCATGCGTAACAAACCAGCGGGGGCGTCACTTCCGGGGACTACCGCGGACTGCGTTATCTCCAGCAGAAGCACCCGGGGGTCCAGATGCTTCTCATCACAGGGAAACCCTGCAATGATGAGACAATCGCTTTGTGCAAAGCTATGGGAATAGAGCGACTCGGGGCCACTATGGACGGCACATCCAGAGCGGCGGTCAAAAAGGCACACGAACAGGGTTTGATAGTCAGCCTCTGGCCAGGACAAAGCGTCGCTGACGCTATGCTGGGAATCTATCTTGGAGCCGATTTTCTATGCACCGACATCCCGGTTGAGGTAAAGGAATACATGGCGGCAAAGGCTCCTTGGGTCAAGGCGGTGTATTAACGAATCATATTCAAAGGACAAAAAAAAGTCTTCCGGGTTTCCGGAAGACTTTTTTAGTTCTGTAACAGACTGTTACTTGTAGATCTGAGCGAACTCGACATCATTCTTAGCCCTGGCGGCGAGGGTCTTGTCAGCCTTCTCAACCTCAGCGAGGAGAGCCTTGGCCTCGTCAGCCTTACCCTGGCGGGCGGCGATGATGGCCTTCAGGTAGGTGACCTTAGGATCCTGGCAGTGAGCGGCAGCCTTGGCCTTGTCAAGCTGGTTGGTGAGGATGTAAGCGAGGACGGTGTTGTGGCAGCAGCCCTTGGCGTCCTTAAGATCCTCGACAGCCTTGTCGTAGTTGCCGGAGAGGATGTCGATGACACCCTGGTTGGCCTTAGCGACATCGTTGCCAGCCTTCTTGAAGCAGCTGGCGGCCTTGGCGAGATCACCATTGCGGAGAGCGAGGACACCCATAGCGTTGTCAAGCTCAGCGTCCTTGGTCTCGACGGCGGCGAAAGCCTTCTCAGCGTTCTTGAGGTCACCGGCGTTCAGATAAGCGGTACCGAGGTTGAACCTGGCGGCGTCGCTGTCGAACTTGCTGATAGCCTTGTTGTAAAGTTTCACCTTGCTGTCAAGATCCTTCACGAGAGTGGCGGCCTTCAGGAGAGCGGGCTCATCGAGAACCTCACTGTTGTTGTTGATCATCTCAAGAAGCTCGTCAGGAGTGTAGTTCTTGAACTCAACGTTGGCGATGAAGCGGGCGCGGCGGAGCTCAGGGAGAATGTCATTCTTAAGTTCAGAGTAGATAGAAGACATGTTCTTGATCTCGCTCTCACGAACGGCAGGATCGCTGTACATGGAGAGAACGCGGAGGATGAGATCCTTGTCGCGGATGTCAGAGTTCTGGACAAGCTCCTGGAAGCCTTCCCAGTCCTGACCGATGCTCCTGACCTCAGGGTCGGTGACAGTCTTGCCCTTGACGACCTTATCCCAAGCCTTGTCAGCGGTCTTGGAACGGTTGTCGGAAAGCTTGCGGTTGAGCTTCTCACCACCATCCGGGGAGGCGTAAGCGACGACCTCAGTTCCGACGAGGGTCTTGCGCTCGTTAGCGGCGATCTCGTCGAGAGCGTTCTGGAAGTTCTTGATGGACTCGCCCTTGAGCTGCTTGCTCTGGACATCGGCGGAGTTGATCCTATAGAGGATCTGGCCCTCAGCGGTCTGCTTGAGGATAGCCTCGTAACCGTCAGCCTTGAGAGGGACAAGACCACCGGCCTTCACGAGCTGATAGGTGGTGTTGACACCGTCAGCAACCTTCTTGGTAGGAAGAGCGATGGACTTTTTCTTGTACTTCGCGACACCGCGGAGCTCGAGATGAGACTTCTCCATTCCCTCGACAAACGGGAAATGAAGCTTCTCGGTCACTGTTGAACCATCCTTGGGAACAACTTTGTAGTTGTCCTTGACTTTCTCACCCTGATACATGAGGGGAGCCATTTTGGACTCGCCACCCTCATACACGATGACGGGAGTGACCTCGAGGATGGCCTTCGGATGGAAGTAGTTGGCCGGATAGGTCACAGAGACGGTGGGATCAACGTTGCCAGCGACAGCCTCAAGAACGGCGGGGTTGCAGGTAACAATAACATTGTCAGCAAGTTCAGCCATCTTCTTGGCCGAAGAGCAAGCGACGGCGGACAGCACGATAGCAGCCGCTGCAAGAATCTTAATTG
Source organism: uncultured Bacteroidales bacterium (assembly GCA_900320365.1). Taxonomy (GTDB): domain Bacteria; phylum Bacteroidota; class Bacteroidia; order Bacteroidales; family UBA932; genus Cryptobacteroides. The sequence continues at coordinate 14,108 of ONSC01000012.1, read as the reverse complement.
CTTTCTTCATTGCTAAAATTTAATTTATAATTGGACAATTGCTCAATTTGCCTTTTACATCAGTAGGCAAATATAACTATTATTTTCGTAACTTTGCAATATGGACTCACAAGATTTACAAAGGCTGAAGAACAAGTACGACATCATCGGTAATGATGCCGCCCTGAATCGCGCGCTTGAGACAGCCATCACCATAGCTCCAACTGACCTCACCGTCCTTGTTACTGGGGAAAGCGGAGTCGGCAAGGAGAATATACCCAAGATTATTCACCAGAACAGCCGGAGGAAGACAGGTAAGTATTTCGCTGTCAACTGCGGGGCAATCCCGGAGGGAACTATTGACTCAGAGCTTTTCGGCCATGAGAAAGGCTCCTTCACAGGAGCCATCGAGACGAGGAAGGGATATTTCGAGGAGGCGGACGGAGGCACACTTTTCCTTGATGAGATAGGCGAGTTGCCTCTCCCCTCACAGGCGAAACTCCTCAGGGTCCTGCAAAGCGGGGAATTCATCAAAGTGGGTTCCTCCAAAGTCCAGAAGACTGATGTCAGGGTCATCGCAGCCACCAACAACGACCTTATCCACGCTGTCAGCAAAGGCAAATTCAGGGAAGACCTCTATTACAGGCTCAACGCGATACAAATAAGAATGCCCGCCCTGCGTGAACGCAAAGAGGATATCTATCTCTTCTTCAGGAAGTTCTCCTCTGACTTCTCTGAGAAATACGGAATGGGCAAAGTGTCCCTCACTAACGAGGCGATAGACTTGCTGATCAACTATCGATGGCCCGGCAATATTCGCCAACTGAAGAATGTCGCCGAGACAGTGACGGCTCTCGAGTCCGAGAAACTCACCCCCACATCAGGGAGATGTGTGGTGGACGCCGCCACATTGGCCGGTTATATGCCCAAAGAAGACGTGAACTTGCTGCCTGCCATCCAGGATGGTGGCCGAGGTGAGACGATGTCCGACTCCGACAGGCAGATGTTCATCAAGGCAATCCTGGACCTCAAACGGGAAGTGGATGACCTTAAGGCTCGTGTGAACGGAGCCGCCCACGAGGATCCTGTAGTCCTTAATCCCCACGTGATGGCGGAGGAGGCAGAGTGGCAAGGGCAAGGCGCCCCTGTATCAAGCGAGGAGATAGGCAAGGTGGTGGACATCAATGTCCAAGATAATCAATCCGATGATCTTTCCATAAAGAAGTCCAATCTCGAGAACATTGTCAAAGCACTCGAGAAGCATCATGGCAACAGGAAACTGGCAGCCCGTGAGGTTGGCCTGTCCGAAAGGACTCTCTACAGAAAGATCAAAGAATATCATTTGGAATAAAGAATATGAGAAGAATCGCCATATCAGCCTTGATCGCGGTCTCCTTCCTTCTGGGAGGCTGCTCGATAGTCAAGTACTCCTTCTCCGGCACCTCCATCCAGCCGGATGTCAAGACGGTGACTATCAACTATTTCGAATACAAGGCACTTAAAGTCAACCCTACCTTGAGCAACGACCTGACCGAGGCGATGAAGGAAAAGTTCCGCAAGCTGACGAAGCTCGAGCAGGTAGACATGGACGGAGACCTCGAGCTCTCAGGTACTGTGACAGGCTATGAGGTGAGGGCTGCCGCCGTCACCGCCGACGAAGTCGCGGCCATGAACCGTCTCACTGTTAACGTCAGCCTCAAATTCACCAACCGGAAGTATCCTGAGGAGGATTTTGAGAAGAGTTTCTCGGCATATTCAGACTATGACTCCACTAACTCGCTAGATGCCGTGGAAGCGTCTCTCTGTGAGGAGATAGTGGAAAAGTTGGCTGAGGACATGTTCAACGCCAGCGTGGCTCAATGGTAAGGTCATGGAAGCTGTCGGAAACCTCAAGTCTTTGACTACGGATGAATTGACCAGCGTGATTAAGAACTGGCCATGGTTCGGCGCCGCAAGAAGGGAGCTCTGCGAGAGGATGTCCAAAATGGGAGGAAGCGAGTGGGGCAAGGAGCAATATGCCGACGCCGCCATGTACATCGCCTCCCGCACCATTGTCTCCGACATTGTCCGCTCCAGTCGCAAAGAGGATTATTCCGACAAGGATGTCCAGACCCTCCTGAAGCGTTTCATCGCGCCGGATTCTTCCACCGGCGTGCAGTCCGGGGACGGCGAAGTCCATCCTCGCTCCGCTGCGGCCGTGCCGAAACCGTATCGCAGGACCGTCAAGGTCGCTGGAGCTGACTTTTTCTCCCAGGATGAGTACAAGGATGTCACCCTTGAGGAAGACAACTACTTCGCAAGATTCAAGGTCACTAAAAGCGACGAGAGTGACGGAAGGAAATGGGAGGATCCAGAGCTCGGATTCTGCACCGAGACTCTCGCCTGGATTTACGCCGACCAAGGCTACTATGCTGAGGCAAAGAAGATTTATTCCCGCCTAATGTTGCGATATCCGGAAAAAATCGCTTACTTTGCAACCCTTATCGAAAAATTGGACGAAGAAATTAAAAAATAACTAATATGAATACCTTATTCACAATCCTCACAATCCTGATTGTCATCGCCGCGGTTCTGCTTATCGCCGTCGTCCTCCTTCAGAGTGGAAAGGGCGAGGGTATGGCCAGTAACTTCACGTCAGCCAATCAGACACTTGGAGTCAGGCAGACCGCCGACATCCTTGAGAAGGTTTCCTGGGGTCTCGTGACCTTCATCCTCGTGGTCTCAATCGTCACTTCCTTCACTGTCCGCAACCATGTCTCTGGTGTGGATGTGAACGACATCATTGAGAACGTCGAGGAGCAGCCCGCTTTCCCTTCAGCTCCCGTCCAGCAGGACGCTCCCGCCGCTGAGGCTCCCGCTGCTGAGGTTCCCGTGAATTAAACTGACAATCTGTCAGTCCAATTCTGTTGGAACATATTTTGACCTCTAAATGTCTGGCCACTTGGCCGGACATTTTGATTTAAGATATGGACAACAGAAACAATAACAACAATTTGCAGTTCCTTCCGAAGTTCGCCATCAATCTTAATGAGCAAGCTTCCCAAGGCAAACTCGACCCTGTCATCGGCAGGGATGACGAGATAAGAAGGGTTCTCCAGATCCTTAGCAGGAGAACCAAGAACAACCCGATCCTGGTCGGTGAGCCCGGAGTCGGAAAAACCGCCATTTCCGAAGGCATCGCCCAAAAGATTATCGACGGCGACGTCCCGGAGAACCTTAAAAGCAAGAAGGTCTACTCCCTCGACATGGGAGCCCTGATCGCGGGAGCCAAATACCAAGGAGAGTTCGAGGAAAGGCTTAAAGGTGTTGTCAAAGAAGTGGTTGACAGCGCCGGAGAGATTATCCTGTTCATAGACGAGATCCACACCCTTGTGGGCGCCGGAAGGACATCCGGTGCCATGGATGCCTCTAATATTCTTAAACCGGCCCTCGCGAGGGGTGAGCTCAGGACCATAGGATCCACCACTCTGGACGAGTACCAGAAATACTTTGAGACCGACAAGGCGCTGGAAAGGCGTTTCCAGATGGTCATGGTCGACGAGCCCTCAACTGCCGAGTCGATAGCGATATTGAGGGGACTTAAGGAGAAATACGAGAACCACCACAGGGTCAAGATTGAGGACGACGCCTTGATCGCCGCTGTCAACCTGTCTCATAGGTATATAACCAACCGCTTCCTTCCAGACAAGGCTATCGACCTAGTTGATGAGGCCGCGTCCAAGCTGAGGCTTGAGATGAACTCCGTCCCGGAGCCTCTGGCTGAGCTCAACAGCGACATCCGTCAGCTTGAGATTGAGAAAGAGGCTGTCAAGAGGGAGGGAACCTCCTTGAAATCAGAGAGAATCGAGAAGGACCTCACCGACAAACTCGCCGAGAGGGACGCCCTCATGAAACGCTGGAATGACGAGAAAGACATCCTCTCCGGCCTTCAGGAAGCCCGTCAGAAGATGGAGGACTATAAGATCGAGGCCGCATCTGCCGAAAGGGCCGGTGATTATGGCAAGGTGGCTGAGCTGCGCTACGGAAAGATGGCAGAGATACAGAAAACCATCGACGAGCTTTCCGCCAAGCAAAGCGCCATCGAGGACCCGATAGTGACAGAGGCTGTAACTCCCCAGGATATTGCTGAGGTCGTGGCCAAATGGACCGGAATACCTGTCCAGAAGATGCTTGAGAGCGAGAAGGAGAAACTCCTCCGCATCGAGACCGAGCTCCACAAAAGGGTGGTCGGGCAGGATCAGGCGATCCAGGCCGTAGCGGACGCTGTAAGGCGCTCAAGGGCAGGTCTTTCCAACGAAAAAAGGCCTATCGGTTCCTTCCTGTTCATGGGTACCACAGGTGTCGGAAAAACCGAGTTGGCGAAGGCGTTGGCAGAGTTTCTCTTCAACGACGAGAATATGATCACCCGTATTGACATGAGCGAATATCAGGAAAGGCACACCGTGAGCCGTCTCGTGGGTGCGCCTCCGGGATACGTTGGTTACGACGAGGGTGGTCAGCTTACCGAGGCCGTCCGCAGGAAGCCATATTCGGTGATTCTGCTGGACGAGATCGAGAAGGCCCATCCGGATGTGTTCAACGTGCTTCTTCAGGTGCTTGACGATGGCCGTCTGACCGACAACAAGGGACGCACGGTCGATTTCAAGAATACCATCTTGATTATGACGTCAAATGCCGGATCAGACATAATCGCCTCCTATATGGAGAAGTTGCCTCAGATCGGGCTTCCAGGCTCCGACCCCACCGGGGAAATGAAGGCTATAGCCAAGAGGCGTGAGATGCTTGAGGAGTGCAAGGATAAGGTGATGGACGTGCTTAAGATGACGGTCCGCCCCGAGTTCCTCAACAGGATTGATGAGATCATCATGTTCGACCCTCATTGGCTGAGGAGGGTGTGACGATTGATTTCACCAAAGCATTTGAGGACTGGATGGTCGAGGGAGGTTATGACCCGGCTTATGGCGCCAGGCCCATTAAGAGGTTGATGCAAAGGGAACTTGTCAATCAACTCGCCAAGGAAATCCTAGCCGGAAGGGTCCATAAGGACTCAGCCATCGAGGTCGATTCTGTCGGCGGCAGCATCGTCGTCCGCAACAAATCCTGACCCGGCATCTCAGCACTCCACGTCAGGACACCTGGCCACGGCCGCATCCATTCTCGCTTCGCTGCGGCTGAGTACGGCCTAAGGCCAGTGTCCTGACGTGGAGTAAGCCTAAAGCCGGAGAGTGGAGGCGAGTTCGGGGGTGATGTAGTTAAAGGAAGATTGGCAGCAAGAGGCGGAGAAACACTGGGCACTGGCCACGAGGGCATCCCAGCGCTCTGCCGGAAGCCCGGAGAGGAGGTCCGCCTTGGTGATGCCATTCTTTATAAGCCCGTAGATGAACCCGGCATTGAAACTGTCCCCAGCGCCAATGGTGCTGACAGTTTCGACCGGGGCCACGGGATACTCCAACGAAAGTCCGTGAATATCTCTCACCTTCAGTGGTTTAGACCCGAAGGTGCAGATAAAGTTGCCGCAACGGGAGGATAATTTCTTATCGAAAACCTCGTCAGCGTCATCAAGACCAAAAAGAGTGATGAAATCCTCGTGGCTTCCACGGACGACATCGGCGAACTCGAAGTTCTCCCAAAGGGCGTTTCCGATATTCCCCAAGTCCTTAACATGCGATGGCCGGAAATTGACATCGTAATACAGGATGGCGCCGGAAGCCTTGGCATACTCCAGGAAACGCTTCACCGCCTCCCGGCATGCCGGATTCAACGCGTAAAAGGAACCGAACAGGACCACATCATCCGGGAGTATCTCTGGATATTTGAACTCCTGACGCTCAGGGACCTGTTCCCTATAGAACGTGTATGAGGCGTCATTGTTCCCATCAAGGAAAGCCAAAGACAGGGGCGTCTTCGCCGGAAGTATATTCACGAAGCCCGGGTCAACCCCGTTGTCTGTCATGAACTCTCTGATTATGGAGCCCACCTTGTCGTCACCCACCTCGGACAGGAAGTCCGCCGGGATTCCGCATCTACCGATGGAAATCATTGAGTTAAAGGTAGATCCTCCAGGCACAGCCGCAGTAGGCTGGCCTCCCTTGAAGACGATGTCATAGACAGTCTCCCCTATTCCGATCACTTTGCGCATGGGTCCATTAATAGAACTCGAACTCTTTGACGATTCGTTTAAGGCCGAGAGCCCTGTCAAGGTACCACAAAACAAGATGCATGTCGGTGCTCACGCTTGCGCTACGACCTTCTTGATAAGTCAGAATACCTGTCTTAGTCTCAGGGGTTCCTCCTGAGACCACCCCGATCAGATGTCCCTCGGCATCGAGTATCGGGGATCCTTGGCAGCCGTCCACAAAATCATTGCTGGAAATGAAATCCATCATCATCCTGTGTCTTTTTCCTCCGACCCTGAACCCCCAACGATTCCAGAAGTCTTTCTCTATCAGTTGTTTCAGACGAGGTGTGACACTCTTGTACGGATCAGCCTGATCAAGAGTACGGAGAAAATCAGAAGGTATGGTGTACCAACCGGTCTGGGGATCCTCAGCCCCCTGGAGAGGGCCGATAGTCCCATAAGTGAGCCTCAGTGTGGAATTGGCGTCCGGATAGACGGGGGTCCCTTTCCGAAGGCCCTCACGGTAAAGCGTCCTCATATACTCTTCAGACAATGAACGAGCCTTGTCCAGGCCTTCTTTATGTCCACTTCTGCCATCATACAGGCTTATAGGAGTGTCACTAAGGAACCTGTAAAGCAAATCGTCCTTGATTTCGGACATATCTTCCAGCCCCATAATCTTCGAAGGGGAACTCAGAAGACTTCCCTTCCAGAGATATTCCGCGGCGGCATCGAAATCGTAGCCGAAGCGGTCCTGAATCCACCTTTGGTACGGACCGAAATAGAGGTCGTCCATATTGGTGTAATACTCTGAGAGCGCATATCCCAAGAGTTCTTTCTCAATCCCGGGATCAGTCTCGGAACTGCCTGCCAACAGAATCTCTTTCATCCTGTCAAGGCTTACGGCGGAAGCGGCGCGACGAAGATAAGATGCCGCGAAAGTGCCGTTCTGAATGGTCTCTGTCCTGAGCAGCTTGTCATATTCCACACGAGTGGTACTCTCAAAAGCATCCCTCAGACCTGACATTAATCCATCCGGCATCCATCCCTCGCCGTTTTCCTTGATACCGACTAGGCCGGAGGCCTTGTAATAAGCCGCCAATCTTTTGTCTTCATTGAGCGACTCCTCCAACTCGGATGCCCTTTCTGAATATTTGCTCCGAACAGACGGATTCCCGTCCATCCCGAGTCTCATGATCTCGAGTCGGGCTCCACGGATGGAATTGGTCAGCGGAAGGGAGACTCCTTCCCTGAAACGGGCATCTACCGATGAGACATAGCGTTCCGTCAATCTCGGGTATCCTATCGTCATCATGAAAGCGCCACTTGTATAACCGTCAAGGCACACATCCAGGCACTTGGCCCCCGAAACAGGGCGGCCGTGATCGTAAATACGGAACAAAGCGAAATCGCACCTCGGGGTGGGCCAGGACCATTTTCCGTCAACATCTCCCGCGCGGGACATTGACAAGGGCGGCATGACGACCAACCGCACATCGTCATAGACTTTGTACGCGGAGATATAATACTTCTCCCCCGCCCACTCAGAAGACAAGCGGCAAGTCACCGTAGTCGACTCCTCGTATGCTTTCTCGATTTTAGAGACGACCTCCGCATATTCCATCCCCCGATTCAGCAATGTCTTGACATCCTCGGTCACGTCGAACACTCTCTTCAGGGAATAGACTTTCTCTCCCTCGAGGGGAATCTCACGATCGTCTGACACGGCGTGGAAACCTTCCTTGAGCAACTGCTGTCCCACTTCCCCGAGCCTGTCCATATAATCGATGGCGGGATCGGCGGATGTCAGCACCAGTCCCCAGTTGGAGACAAAGCATCCCGTGTACTTGAACCCGAAGGTCAACACGGCATCAGCAAGTCCTGAGCCTGGAGATTCCACATTGTAGATTTCCTTGGGGCGGAGTTTGATTCCCCGTTCCCTCATGTCTTTCTCCAGGGCGTGATTGATGTCCTGGATAGGCCAAAAACCTTTATCTGCCGAAGCCGCCGAGCTGATGAGAATGGCGGCAGCGGTGAGAATATTCCTTAAACCTCTCATTATCTCACACGGATGACGTCGCCGTGATCTTTGATGACGGCCTCTTTCCACTTGTCGGTGTAGCCAGGATTCGTGATCCCCGCCGGAGTGCCGGCATTGTATTTCGAGTGCTTGAAGCTCCCATCCTCATTCTGGGCCTTGACGTTGCCGTCAATGAACTTCACGGTGATCATCTCCTCGAGAGCCACCCAATCCTCGAATTGCTTCTGGGCAGTCCCTACAGAGTATTCTGTCAGCATCTTCTTCACAGGGGCGAACCAATCCTTGGCCTCTGGATCTTTCTTTCCGATCTTGGCAAGTATGGCATTGTATGCGGCAAGCGCCTTGGCGTCCATCTCGGGAACCTTCGTGCCCAACTGTTCGTTCTCGAACTTGTCGATAGCCGCTCGGACCGTGGGAGCCATGATATTGTAGGCCTTGTAGCAATCGTTCGCCACACGGTTGTTGATCCAGAAAGAAGCCGTGTTTGAATACTCAAGCATATTGCCGTTTCCCACCCTGAAGCACTCCGGCACATCGTTGGTGTTGGAATAGATAGGGGTGACGTAGGATGTCGCGGCATCGTCAGTTCCAAACCAGATGATTCCTCCGATCAAGTCAGGTAGGTCATGCCTGGCCTGAGCCACGAACCAGAAACCAGTCTGCTGGGTGGCTATCGCCCTCTCGTTGGTATAGCTCCATCCATCCTTTGAGAAACCCATGGGTCTCCACCTGTAAGGAAGAGCGTTACCGCCGGCTCCGATGTCGGTGGTCATATCCAACGGGGTTCCCTCGAAATGGTCCCTCATAGCGTCAGCGACATCCTTGACAGTGATTTTCTTGGAAGGCTTGACGAAGAGTGGCATCCTCTTGGAAAGATCCTTTCCGGTGATATAGTCATAATACGCGGAGGCAGGCTCTGTGACCATCTTGCCGTCTTTCTCATAAGTGAACTCGCCTCCGGTCAGGATATTGAAAGCGCTCCAAGCGCGTGCGTCACAACCTCTGGCACCACCGAAATCTACCGGACCGAAAGCGGCGGTGAAATCGAAATCCTTGTCCTCGCCGCTGAACCAGCCTTTCTCCCTGGCGAACTCGATCATTCCAGGAGCGAAAACGCAATTCTCGGGATCATTCTGCGGGAAAGTCTGGATACGCGCCTGGTTGGCGTGCGAGCAGATGTAACCGTCCGGAATCCTGATGGCGACATAGTTAATACCCTTATTGTCAGGACCTTTTCCCACCAAATCCATGACCCAAGCCTCATCCTTGTCGGCTATGGAGAAAGACTCACCGGAAGAAGCGTAGCCATATTCATTGGCCAAGTCGATAATTATCTGGATGGCCTCCCTGGCTGTCTTCGCCCTTTGGAGAGTGATGTAGATCAAAGAGCCATAATCCATGATTCCGGCAGGGTCGTGAAGTTCCCTACGGCCTCCCCAAGTGGTCTCGCCTATGATCAGCTGATACTCGTTCATGTTACCGACCGTCTTGTAGGTTCTGGCGACCTGAGGGATGCTGCCTAACGGGCGATAAGAGTCCCAGTCCACCACATCCAGCATTGATCCGGCCTTCCAGACAGCCGCGGGATGGAAATATAGCTCCCCGTAGAGCACATGAGAGTCAGCGGCATAGGAAACGATGTTAGAATTGTCGGCGCTGGCACCCCTTGTCACTATGATGTTGGTACAAGCTTTGCTCCTTATTCCTCCGGCCAGAAGGACAGAGGCGGCGAGAGCGGCGGCGAAGATTGCTTTCCTGGTCATTTTGTGATTATTCGATTATTGATTAATTTTGTCTGTTGATATTTACGAACTGTAAAGATATGAAAAAAATATTGTTCGCGGCTATCGCTCTTCTCTTTTCGATCGGAACCGCCCTCGCACAGGAGCAGATGAGCCCTGAGGAGAAGGAGAAAAAGTTGGATGAGTACATCCAGAAGCAGGTTGAGAGACTTGAGTCCAGCCTCAAACTTGAGGACTGGCAAACTTTCTATGCGGACTCGATTCTCAACCACGACTACCGTGCCCTCCAGGAGGAGCTGAACTCTCTCCAAGAGGCAAAGGTTTCCAACGCCGACCTCTATACCCAGGCAAGCGACAAATGGGCGGAGAAGATATACGAGGCCATGCACGGTATCCTCAACGAGGAACAGTGGGCCAAATACCTCAAGCAAGGCGCCGCAAGGGAGAAGAAGGCCAGAGACAAAAGGAAAACGAAGTAAATTTCTTTAAGAGATATATGAAAGAAGCGATTGAACAGTTGCTCGCGCAGGTCGCCGGATTGAAGGCCGCCAACGCCAAGGAAGTTGAGGAAGCCAGGGTAAGGCTTCTCGGGAAGAAGGGTGAGATCACAAGGTTATTTGAGGAATTCAGGACTTGCAGCCCCGACCTTAAAAGGGAGTTTGGAAGAAAACTGAACGAGCTCAAGCAAGCCGCCACCGCGAAGATTGAGGAACTCAAGGATTTGACAGCTTCCTCAGCGGCTTCTGAAGGCCCGAAAGAGGATCTCAGCATGCCCGGCACCCCATTCGCGCTCGGCTCAAGGCATCCCGTCTCGATTGTCCGTCAGGAGATTGTGGACATATTCCGCAAGTTCGGTTATGACGTGGCCGAAGGGCCGGAGATCGAGGATGATTATCATGTGTTTGAGGCCCTCAATTTCCCTCCGAACCACCCTGCGAGGGACATGCAGGACACTTTCTTCGTGTCCGCGGGCCATCTCAACCCGCTTCTTCTGAGGACCCACACCTCTTCTGTCCAGGTTCGCGCGATGGAGACGATGAAGCTCCCTATCAGGGTAATATGCCCCGGAAGGGTTTTCCGCAATGAGGCGATCTCAGCCCGCGCCCACTGTATATTCCATCAAGTCGAGGGTTTGTATATCGACGAGAACGTGACCTTCGCTGACCTCAAGCAGGCCATCCTGCTTTTCGCCCGCGAGATGTTCGGTCCCGACACGGCTATCCGTATGAGGCCTTCATATTTCCCGTTCACCGAGCCCTCCAGCGAGGTCGATGTCAGTTGCAATATCTGCCATGGAAAGGGTTGCAACATATGCAAGGGTACCGGCTGGCTCGAGATCCTGGGCTGCGGAATGGTCGACCCGAACGTCCTTGAGGCCTCCGGGATAGACAGCAAGAAATACAGCGGATTCGCTTTCGGCATGGGCCTCGAGCGAATCGCGATGTTGAAATGGCAGGTCAACGACCTCCGTCATTATTTCGAGAACGACCTCCGTTTCCTGTCCCAATTCAAGACTTCCATAGAGGTCTGATAGGCTCTTCGCCTAAAGATTCCAATTATCCGTGCGGAAAGGTGCGGCGGGAATGCCATAGTTGTTAAACATGGTACCGACTCCCCAATTTCTGAAACAGTAGCGTACTGCCACAGGTTCCGGCACGTCCGGGCTGCTTACAATGACCACGTTGTTCCAGTTCTTCACATGGGCTGACGCGGGATGGAAGACTTTGTCTTCTCCGGCAATCTCAAAGCCCTCAAGATTGACCCCTGCCGGAGACAGGCCCCTGCGATCCACCTTCATGGTGATCACAGCCTCACCATTCTCAAACACGGCGCTCTCAAAAGTGGGAGCGTCAGGATCTATTCCTGTGAAACCATAGTCCTTGACAAGGGCCTGATAGGCCAGACGGTTTCCGACGTCCTGTTTCCTGCAAGGGTGAATGGTACCGTATTCGCCTATATCCACTGTGGCGGCCATCCCGCTATGGGGAATGACATCCAAAGACTTGAGCTGGGCCTCGCAGAAATAGCCTGAGGTCCAATCGTCAGGATTGCCGTAGGGATAGGGAGCGATCTGGGTGAAGTAGAAGGGGGCGTCTGGATTCTGGAATATATCCCTCATCATTGCCACATATTCCTTCTGCAGACGGATATATTGCTCGCACCTGCCACGGTTGGCCTCACCCTGATACCAGATCATGCCCTTGAAAGTAAAAGGAACCAACGGTGCGACTTGACCGTTGAAAAGAGTGCAAGGAGTCTGGAACTGATTGTTAATCAACTTGTCACCATCAAGGAACGCAAGGTCGAACTCCTTCCCGAACTTGCTCTCCATAGTTTCCCTGTTGATCCACGTCTCAATCGTGGAGCCGCCCCAACATGAAATAAGGATTCCGACCGGAATGTCCAGCATCTCCTGGAGCTTCTTCGCGAAGTAATATGCCGTGGCGCTGGTGTTCGAGACCGCCTCAGGCACATTCTCACTCCATGATCCCTCACATTCCTGAAGGGGCTTCAACGATGCCTTCCGTGTGATGGTGCACATGCGAATCGGGGTTTTGGCCCTGGCTCCTAGAATGACATCCGCGGCACCTGCAGCAGGTTGTCCTGAATATCCACCCACAGGCATCTCCATGTTGGACTGGCCGGAACAGAACCAAACCTCCCCAATAAGGACATTCTGAAGCTCGCATCTTTCGGATTTGTCTCCGTCTGAGATGAAAATCTTGTAAGGTCCTCCAGCCTCAGGGGTTGTGATCCGGGTCATCCATTTACCATTAGCGTCCGGTGTGGCGGTGAATTTGACTCCGGTCCAAGTGGTTGTGATCGTGACTTTGCCACCGGTGTCAGTCCAACCCCAAATCGCGGCCTCCGTGTTGCGCTGAAGCACCATATTATCGCTGAAGAACGAAGGTAGAGTCACTTTGGCCTCGAGCTGCAAGGTCCCGATCAAGGCCAGGACCAGCGGAAGAAAGAATTTTCTCATAATCATTACGGATTGGTTATTACTAGACACAAATATACGCAATGATTCTGAAATAATTATATTTGCGTAAAGAACAAATAATTAGGTGTTTATGGAAAAGACCAAGCTCATTGCCCTATTTCTGGCGTCATTGATGACCTTCTCCGCCGGGGCGCAGGTATTCGATGGAGATCCCACCCCTAAAGCCCCTCGGAAGAAGACGGCCCTTTTCAACGGCAAAAACTATAAAGGTTGGGACATACAAATAAACCCCAGAGGCCTTGAAGGCTCTCCAGATGAGGTCTTTGGCGTGAAAGATGGAGCCATGAGCATAAATGGCAAGGCCTTGGGCGGTTGCACGACTAAAAAGGCTTATAAAGACTATCATCTTACCTTAGAGTTCCGGTTTGTCGGTGACGCCTATGCGAGCCGTATAGGGAAAACAGCTGACGGAGGGTTGCTTTTCCATTGCGTCGGACCCGAGGGAAGCGGAACTAAAGACACCTGGCATCTCTCTTTCGAATACAATATCATCCAGGGAAGGAGTGGGGACTTGATAATAGTGGATTCGAATCCGGAGTACAAGGGACACCTTTCGGCAAAGGCGTATGTGGATGATCTTGGCCGGTGGGATCCGGATGGTAAATTGAAGGAGCTCAAAACAGGTCGTGTCAACAGCAAGACTTATGACCCCTCATGGAAGGACGTCTCAGACCAGCCCTCTGTCTGGCCTGAGAAGGAATATGGTGAATGGAACACAGTTGAGCTGATCTGCGACGGCGACACCGCGGAGTATATCCTCAACGGTGTCACAGTTCTGAAGCTGTTCGATCTCAAACCCAGCGGTGGACGCATCCAGCTCCAAAGTGAATTCCACGCTATCGAATACAGGAATATCTTTATCGAGCCGATAAGAAAAAATTAAAAAAATCTTGCTCGTTAAGAAAATTGTCGTATCTTTGCAGTCCCGATTCACCAAAACGGGAGTACGAAACTACAAAATACTGCGGAAATAGCTCAGTTGGTAGAGCACGACCTTGCCAAGGTCGGGGTCGCGAGTTCGAGTCTCGTTTTCCGCTCTGAAAACAAGCCGGCAGCCGTAAGGTTGCCGGTTTTGTTTTCATATTGTGGTCCGACGGCCCGACCGAGCGACCCCGAGGCCCCCGAGGGGCAGCCTTCCGTCAGGAAGGCGGGGGTAACGTGAAAGGCGCGAGAATGTCCGAGGCGCAGCCTCGGGCTCGAGTCTCGTTTTCCGCTCACAATGAG
>ONSC01000015.1 GCA_900320365.1 uncultured Bacteroidales bacterium | reverse complement strand
CTGTTCGCCAATCCCGCATCTACAAAGACAAGGAACATGTTCACTATAAAGGCAAGTGATGATAACGGCGAGACCTGGCCAAGAGAGCTGCTCCTTGACGAGGAAGGTGGCTGGGGATATTCATGTATGGCCATGATAGACAATGAGACTGTCGGCATCCTCTATGAAGGAAGCCAGTCCCAACTCGTGTTCCAGGCCGTGAAACTGGCCGATATCAAGCGCTAAAAGCTTCTTCCCAGAACGCTCTTAAGGGGCCGCTGGCTTAAGCCGGTGGCCCCTTAAAGTATGCGGTTGAAAAATATGTGGAAAAAAATGTAAGATGGTGGAAGAAAGTGGAAAATATTTCCTATCTTTGTGGTCAGCGTGAAAGGCTAAGAAAGATATGATCACATTCATCGGCGAATACACTTCGAAGATTGATGACAAGGGAAGGGTTGTCTTTCCCTCGCCATTCAAATCTTTGATGGATCCCGAAGGTGACATGAGGTTCGTTGTGAAGAAAGACATCTTCGCCCCCTGCCTCGAGATGTACACCTTCGAGGAGTGGGAACGCCAGTCTGAACAGGTCAAATCCAAGTTGAACATATTTAATCGAGCCCACGCCGCTTTCTGGAGAGAGTACATGCGAGGCCGCGCCGTGGTCGAACCCGACCCCAAGCTCGGACGTGTCTCAATCCCCAAGAAGCTTCTGGAGTCAATTGGTGTAACGAAAGAGGTAGTCTTCTCGGGCAACGATTACAAGATAGAGATCTGGGCCAAGGAAAAGTATGAGGCCAGCGAGATCTCCAATGAGGAATTCTTGAATATCGCCGGACAGCTATCTCAGGAGAGATAGGAGGGCGGGATATGTCAACTTATCATACTCCGGTGCTTTTGGACGAGACTCTCTCGCTCCTTGTCACCAACCCATCAGGAATATACGCAGACGTCACATTCGGAGGCGGTGGTCACACCGCCGGAATCCTTTCACGCTTAAATGAAGACGGTCACGTCATCGCCTTCGATCGTGACGCTGACGCTTTGGAGAACGCTATGGAAGACAAGCGTCTCACTATGGTCCGGGGAGATTTCCGCTTCATCCGGAACTTTGTCCTACAAATCGCCCACGACCGGGAAGACCTACAAGGAAGGCTCGGTCAGGGACTGGACGGGATTCTAGCCGACCTCGGTGTGTCATCCCACCAGTTTGACACCGCCGAGAGAGGCTTCTCGTTCCGATATGACGCTCCCCTGGACATGAGGATGAACAGAGAGGGAGGTTTGACAGCGGCGGATGTCATCAATGATTATCCCAAAGAGGATCTGGAGAGGATATTCAAGATATATGGGGAAGTGGACAACGCCGGAAGGATAGCGTCACTTGTCACTTCCGCCAGGTCTTCATCCAGGATAGAGACCACCGGAGACTTTGACAAGGCGATAGCTCCAGCTGTGCCTTCATTCGCGGAGCACAAGTATCTGGCGAAGGTTTATCAGGCACTGAGAATTGAGGTCAATCATGAGATGAGGTCTCTCGAGAAGTTCCTTCAGGGTGCCGCCGAGTCACTGAAAGTGGGCGGTGTCCTCGCCGTGATCACTTACCACTCCCTTGAGGACAGGATGGTCAAGAACTTCATCAAAGCCGGAAACACGGAAGGAAAAGAGATAAAAGACATGTTCGGAGCCACCAAGGCCCCGCTTGAGGCGGTGGTCAGGAAGCCGGTGACCCCGACAGAAAACGAGATAGCGACAAACACAAGGGCAAGGAGCGCCAAGCTGCGCGTGGCCAGGAAAGTCGCCTTGAAAGAGGTTAGATAATATGCTTGGAGAGAAGAAACAGAGGAAATGGAAACTGGCCGACATCGGCCTGTGGCTCAAGAACGCCTTCCTTGCCACAATCAAGGGAGAGTTCCTTCTGAGGCTCCATGTCAACAAGTACTTCATCCACATAATCTACACCTTCTTCTTGTTCTGGGTGAGCATCTGGCTGAGCCTCAAGATCGAGAAGACACTCACGAGGGTTGAGGAGAATCGCAAGGCTCTCCAGGACATCGAGATATACCACGCCCAGAAGACGGTCGAGCTCGCCGGAATGGGCAGGATGAGCAAGATAGAAGATATGCTGCGGGATAAAGGTTCGGAGTTGACTATACCCGAGAAGCCCGCCGACAGGATAAAATAAAACAGGATGGCGACACAGAGTCAGAATTCAACAAAGAGAGAGAGGGACAGGATCGGAATGATCTTGTACTATCTCTATGCCGCTTTCCTGATCCTTTCGGTCATCCTCGTCGGCAGGATCGCCTACATCCAATGGTTCTGGAAACCGGACAAGAGCATTGAGAAATATTTCCGGCCAGCAAGTGTCAAATCTGTGATTGATCCAGAGCGTGGAGCCATCATTGGAAGCGACGGCAAGTTGCTCGCTATGTCCACTCCTCTCTATGAGTTGTTCATGGACTGCACTGTTCGTAAAGACTATTTCGAGAGCAAAGGAAAGGAAGGGAAGAAAATGGAGTCCGAGTGGCAGGACAAGGCGAAGCTGTTCGCGAAAGGTCTTGAGACCGAGATGGGAGGAGATGGAGAAAACTACTGGAAGCTGATACAGAAAGGACGCAAGGAGGGAGCGAGATACCTTAGGCTAGGACATCCTGTGGACAGGGAGACTTTGCTGCGACTCCAGAAATTGCCCCTTATGGAAGAGGGCCAGTACAAGAGCGGTATCATCGTGAGGAAGAAAGACTCCAGGCAGTACCCTTACGGTAAGCTGGCGATGAGGACCATCGGATATGTCAAAGACAACAGCAACTCCAACGGTAACAATCATATTGGTCTCGAAGGAAAATATGACTACGTCCTCCATGGCAAGGAGGGAGAGATGTGGCTGAGACCTACCGATAACAAGGAAAGGATACAGAATTACGACAGCCTTTATGTCAAGCCAGAGGACGGCCTGGATGTCAGGACAACTCTGGATATCACCATGCAGGACATCGTGGATAAGGCATTGAGGAGACAGATCGAGGACAATAAGGCGATTGAGATGGGCTGTGCCATCATAATGGATGTCAAAACCGGGGCGATCCGCTCAATGGTCAATCTCATGAGAGACTCCACGGACTGGAGCCTCAACGAGACTTTCAATATGGCGATAGGACTCAACTCAGAGCCCGGATCGGTGTTCAAGGCGACCACGCTCATGACAGCCCTTGAGGATGGAGTGATCAAGTCTCTGGATGACAGGATCCCGACCAATAATGGCATCCTGCCTGGCTACCCGCCGGATGACCATGTGAGAGGAATGAAGGATATATCCATTCTACACGGATTCGAGATCTCCTCGAACTATGTCTTCAGGTATCTCGCCGTGAAGAATTACGCCGACAATCCCAAGAAGTTCCTCGACAAGCTCTATCTCTATAAATTGGGCCAGGCTTTCGACTTCGACCTTGACGGTCTCCGCGAGCCGGAGATCCCCAACCCGGAGTCTCCCATGTGGAGCGCCACAGATCTGGGTTCCGTGGCGATGGGATATGCCATCAAGGAGACACCTCTCCACATCCTCACTTTCTACAATGCCGTCGCGAACAAAGGCAAGATGATGAAGCCTTATCTCGTTGAGAGCATTGAGCGAGACGGCGTGGTGAAAACAAAGAAAGGCCCTGCGGTACTGAACGCATCCATTTGTTCCAAAGCCACAGCGGACACCCTCCTGAGGGCCATGAAGGCCGTGACCTCCGATGGCGGAACCGCGGCACTGAGACTTAAAGGCGCCAAGATGACTGTAGCCGGAAAGACAGGAACCTCAAGGCAGGTGCTCTCCGGAGAGGAAATAAAGAAATACGGAATGAGCTCACCATATGTGACCAGGGACGGCAGCTACCACAACCTCGCCACTTTTGTGGGCTTCTTCCCTGCCGACGAGCCTAAGTACAGCGCGATAATCTGCCTTAAATCATACCTGATCAGAGGAAGCGTGTATGGAGGAGTTCTTCCCGCAGCCGCGATGAGAGAGATCGTGGACGCCATATATGCGCTCGACCCTTCGATGGGTAAGGAATTTACCCCTAAAGGAACCGTCCCCAAGATGGCGCTTGAGACTTCGATGCCTTCATTCACGGATCCGAAAGAGCCTGTGATCCCTGACGTCAATGGTTTGGGACTCAAGGACGCCATATTCATGATCGAAAACAGCGGACTCAAATGTGTTTATTCCGGGACAGGCCATGTGACCTCGCAGGTTCCCAAAGCGGGTCAGAAGGCGGCCCCTGGTTCGACAGTCACAATAGGATTGAAATGAGACTTGAGAATATCATAAAGGATTGCGGTTTGATTGAGGTCAAGGGAAGGCTTGACATCGACATCAAAGACGTGTGCGATGATTCCAGGAGAGTATCGGCGTGCTCATTGTTCATCGCCGTGAAAGGACATGGCACAGACGGCCACGCATACATCGGGAAAGCAATCGAGAACGGTGCCGTAGCCATAGTCTTCGAGGACGGTGACTTCCCTGAGTTCGGCGAAGGAATCACCTTTGTCAAAGTCTCATCCTCCCGCCACGCTTTGGCAATTTTAGCAGCGAACTACTATGACAACCCGTCCAGGAAGTTGTCTTTGGTGGGAATCACCGGCACCAATGGAAAGACGACCACTGTCACACTCCTGTACCACCTGTTCATGGAGCAAGGCTACAATTGCGGTTTGCTCTCAACAATAGCCAATTATGTCGGGACAAGGCGCTTTGAGACAGCCAATACGACGGCTGACCCGATAGTCATCAACTCCCTGATGGCAGAGATGGTGGAAGCCGGATGCGAGTATTGCTTCATGGAGGTCAGCTCAATCGGAGTGGAGCAGGAAAGGGTCGCCGGGCTGGACTTCAAAGTTGGCATATTCTCAAACCTAACCCACGACCACCTGGACTACCACGGCACATTCGCCGAATACCTCCGTTGCAAGAAACTCTTTTTCGACAATCTCGGCGCCGGAGCGACAGCGATAATTAACGTTGACGACAAACACGGTGAGGTGATGGTCCAGAATACCAAGGCGAAAGTTGTGACTTTCTCCTGCAGGGGCATCGCTGACCACACATGCCGGGTTCTCGAGGAGAGTTTCGAGGGCATGCTCTTGAAAATTGATGGACGTGAGGCATGGACAAGGCTTGTTGGAAAACACAACGCCAGTAATATCCTAGCCATCTACAGCGCAGCCATGGCGCTCGGAGCTGATCCGGAGGAGACCCTGGTGGCGATCAGCAAGCTTGAACCCGCACCGGGAAGACTGGAAGTAATGAGAGGGCCCAGGAATATATCCGTGGTGATAGACTATGCCCACACTCCTGACGCGTTGGACAATGTCCTTAAGACCCTCAGGGAAATCGACAAGGGAAAGGAACTCGTCTGCCTGTTCGGCTGCGGAGGCGACCGTGACAGGACAAAGAGACCCGAGATGGCCAAGGTGGCTGAAGGATATTCGGACAGGATTATCGTCACCTCTGACAACTCCCGCACAGAGAGGACGGAAGACATCCTTGAGGAGATTAAAGCCGGGTTCGGCAATGAAGGGTTGTCCAAGGCAATATTCATCCCGGACAGGAAGGAGGCGATTCGCGCCGCCATCATGTTCGCTTCCGAAGGAGCGATAGTACTGCTCGCGGGCAAGGGTCACGAGACATATCAAATCATCGGGACAGAGAAGCGTCATTTTGACGAGAGAGAAATTGTCTCAGAGGTGTTCAAACAAATGGAAATAATTGAAAAATAAGTAATTACTATGATATACCACCTTTTCCAATATCTCGAGAGATTCGACATCCCCGGACAGGGTCTTTTCAAATACCTGTCCTTTAGGGCTATGTTGACAAGTGTGACCGCCATGTTGATCGCTTTCTTCATCGGCCGCAGGATCATCTCATGGCTTCAGCGCAAACAGATCGGCGAGACGATCAGGGATCTTGGACTCGAGGGGCAGATGCAGAAGAAGGGCACTCCCACGATGGGTGGTATCATCATCATCATATCCATCGTGGTTCCGGCCTTGCTGTTCTGCGACTTGACCAACGTGTATCTCCAGCTCCTGCTCTTCACCACCCTATGGTGCGGCGCTCTCGGTTTCGCTGATGATTACATCAAGGTTTTCAAGCACAATAAAGAGGGTCTGCACCCGAAAGTAAAGCTTCTCGCGCAGCTTATCCTCGGACTTGTGGTAGGAATGACTGTCTGGCTCAGCAACGATATAGTGATCAGAGAGAAAGTGCCTGTGAAAGCAGGTATAGACAATGTCGTGGAGAGAGGTGACAGGACCGCCCTTGACGTGGACTCTGAGACTCTCGTGGCTGAGGATACGGGGTGGAAGATGGAGAATGTTGTCAAAAGCACCAAGACCACCATTCCGTTCGTGAAGGACAACGAATTCGATTACAAGTGGCTCTCCCCCTTCAAAGGCAGGTGGGGATGGTATTGCAAATGGGCTATTTACGTGCTCATGATCGTGATAGTCATCACCGCTTGTTCCAACGGTACTAACCTGACAGATGGAATGGATGGGCTCGCGGCGGGAACAAGCGCCATCGTGGGAGTGGTGCTTGGTGTACTCGCTTGGGTAGGAGGCAACTTGGTCAACTCTGATTACTTGAACATCATGTACATCCCCGGGAGCGGTGAGATAGCTATTTTCATGTCAGCCTTCGTCGGCGCCTTGATGGGATTCCTGTGGTTCAACTCTTACCCCGCCCAAGTGTTCATGGGCGACACGGGAAGCCTCACCATCGGAGGAATCATTGGAGTCAGCGCCGTGCTTATGCGCAAGGAGCTCCTCCTCCCCATCCTTTGCGGGATTTTCCTTGTGGAGTCGCTCTCGGTCATCATGCAAAGGTATTACTTCAAGTACACTAAAAAGAAATATGGCGAGGGACACAGGATATTCAAGATGACTCCGCTCCATCACCATTACCAGAAAGAGGGCATCCCGGCCTTGATCCAAAAGCCGGTGCACGCCATTCCGGAGGCCAAGATTGTGGCCAGGTTCTGGCTGATCGGGATCATCCTGGCGGTCGCGACCCTCGCGTTGCTGAAAATCAGATAATAAAGGAGAACAAAAGATATATGAGCAGGATTGTAGTTTTGGGAGGTGGCGAGAGCGGTGTCGGAGCCGCTGTACTCGCGAAAGTTAAAGGATTTGATGTGTTTCTCTCGGATAACGGGGAGATCGCCGGGCATTATGCGGATGACCTGCGGAAGTGGGACATTCCTTTTGAGCAGGGAGGCCATACGGAGGATTTGATCCTCAACGCTGACGAGGTGATTAAGAGCCCCGGAATACCCAGCACCGTCCCTATGATCCAGAAACTGGAGGCGCAAGGCACGCCTATCGTATCGGAGATTGAATTCGCCGGGAGATACGACACCGCCAAGAAGATATGCATCACCGGAAGTAACGGTAAGACAACGACAACGTCCCTTATCTATTACCTCCTCCAGAACGCCGGGCTGAACGTTGGCCTGGGAGGCAATATCGGCAAAAGCTACGCCTATCAGGTGGCGACCGAGCATTTTGATTATTATGTCCTGGAAATCAGCAGTTTCCAACTAGACAACTGCTATGAGTTCCATCCCGACATCGCCATTATCACCAATATCACGCCCGACCATCTCGACAGATATGGCTACCAGTTGGAGAACTATGTGAAAGCCAAATTCAGGATCACACGGAACCTCAGCCCCGAGGACTGCTTCATCTTTGACTCCGACGACGAGATCACCATCGATCATCTCAATAAGATTATCCTCTCCGCCAAGCGCCTACCCTTCACTCAGAAGACAGAGGTCGAACAGGGAGCGTTCCTTAAAGACGACAAAATCGTCGTCAGATACGAGGAAGAGGAATGCGACATATTCCTTAAGGAACTCGCCCTCGGAGGAAAGCACAACATCTACAACTCTATGGCCGCCGCTCTAGCGGCGAAAGCCTCCGGAATCGACAATAAGACCATCCGGGAGTCTCTCGCCACCTTCCAACCAGTGGAACACAGGCTTGAGCCGGTCTTGAGCATCAAGGACGTGCTGTACATCAATGACTCTAAAGCGACGAACGTGGATGCCGCGTGGTATGCTCTCGAGTGCCAGAGCAAGCCTGTGGTCTGGATAGTCGGAGGCAAGGACAAAGGCAATGATTACGAGGTACTTAAACCTTTGGTGAAGGACAAGGTTAAGGCTATCGTATGCCTCGGAGTGGACAACACTAAAATCAAGGAGGCCTTCGGCGGCATAGTCGGTGACGGGAAACTTGTCGAGACTCGCTCAGCCGCAGACGCCGTAAAGGAAGCCAGCAAATTCGCCGAGGCTGGAGACGTGGTGCTCCTGAGCCCCTGCTGCGCCAGTTTCGACCTGTTCACAAGCTATGAGGACAGGGGACGGAAGTTCAAAGAGGCTGTAAGGATGCTTTAGAATACAAGGAATATGGCTGAAGAGAAGAGAAAAACCACTTTCTGGAACTTCTTCGATAACCTCGAGGGAGATAAGGTCGTGTGGATGATCGCCTTGATGTTGATGCTGATCTCCATCGTGGCCATCTTCTCCTCAACCTCCCAGCTGGCCATATCGCAGAACACCTCCAGGATGGCCATAGTCACCGAGCAGATAAAAATTTCCCTCTTGGGACTGGTGTTCATAATCATATGCTACAACATCAGGAGCATCGGGTTCTTCAGAGTATTCTCACAACTGGGCTATCTGGTCTCACTATTCTTCCTGATGATACTAGCGACCCATAAGTCTGTCGGCCCCATTAAGCCGATAATGGTTAACAGCGCCTGGAGAATAGTCCAGGTAGGAGGATTCCAGCTCCATGTGTTCGAGGTTGTCAAAGTGGCGATGGTGATGTACCTGGCATGGGCGGTGAATGCCTACAGGAATGATAAATTCATGATAGCCAACCTTTTGGCCAAGAAATACTCATTTTGGGGAAAGCCACTGGTTAAGAAGATAACTTACATCTATATACCTATCTTCACCGTTTGCCTCGGAATCATGGTCGGAAGTCTCTCCAGTACCCTGTTCATTGGAGGAATCATGTTCATCACGATTCTGATTGGAGGGATCAGTGTCAAAGAGCTCGTGGTACCAGGCCTTGTCGCCGTCGGGTTGCTTATTGGCTGTGTGGGTATAAATGCCGCCTCAGACAAACCGAGTGACCAGAAACCATTCCCTCACCTCGAGTCTGCCATCAACAGGTTGTCTACGGACAGCACCGAGAAGCGTATGGAGGCCATACGCACGGCACCTCGCAACAGCAGCGAATTCCAGGAAGCGCTCGACAAGCTCAAGCAGCCTTTCAGCGCCAAGATAGCTATCCACGAAGGCGGACTAGTCGGTAAAGGCCCCGGCAGGAGCACTCAGAGGTATGTCGTCCCCATTATGTTCGAGGACTACATGTTCAGCTTCATTGTCGAGGAATACGGATTGCTTGGAGGTATACTAGTCATCATACTATATATCAGCTTACTCGCCAGAGGATCCATAATCGCCCGCAACTGCGACAATCACTTCGCCAAGACAGCGGTTGCCGGACTGGTAATCCTGATCACCGGCCAAGCTATGATGCATATCATGATCAACTGCGACATGGGTCCTTTGACCGGACAGACATTGCCTCTTGTAAGTCATGGGAACTCATCGTTCCTGATGTTCAGCATCGCTTTCGGTATCATACTGTCTATCAGTAAGATGGCTAGAAGAAAAATCGCCAGGGAGGCTGCCAAAGCAGCCCCTTTGGTGGAACATGAGGAAGTAAACGAGATCGAGAGCGGCTTGAATGACTTGGATGCCCTTGAATCAGAGCTTCCAATTCACGACAACGACATTCCCGATTACGGAATAGATGACCACAATAACGAATAGGAGGAAACCGTAATGAATGAACCTTTGAGAGTGATAATAAGTGGAGGTGGTACCGGAGGACACATATTCCCGGCTGTTTCCATCGCGAACAAGCTTAAAGAGATCAATCCCCAAACGGAGATCCTCTTCGTCGGAGCCAAAGGAAAGATGGAAATGGAGAAGGTTCCGGCCGCGGGATACAAGATAATTGGGCTGCCAATTACGGGACTCCAAAGGCAATTGACTGTGAAGAACATCTTGAATGACATCAGCGTGCCTTTCAGGGTATTGTCCAGCATACGCAAGGCCCGCCACCTTATTAAAGAATTCAAGCCCCAAGTTGCTATAGGAGTGGGTGGATATGCCAGCGCTCCCCTTCTGATGGCTGCCACGAGAATGGGAATCCCGTCTTTGATACAGGAGCAGAATGGTTTCGCCGGTCTCACCAACAAGAAACTCGGGGACAAGGTACAGAGCATATGTGTCGCCTACGAGGGAATGGAGCGTTTCTTCCCCAAGGACAAGATAGTCATGACCGGGAATCCTATCAGGAGCGTGTTTGTGCCCTGCACCCCGGAAATGAAAGAGGCTGGAGTCAAGGAATACGGCCTGGATCCATCTAAAAAGCACATATTCATTGTCGGAGGAAGCCTTGGAAGCGCCAAGTTCAATTCTTGTGTCCGGCATTGGATCAGCGAGGGTTGCCCTGGTGCTGAGGGAGTCGATGTTCTCTGGCAATGCGGCAAATATTATAAGCCGGAGATAGATAAATTCATGGAGGAGGAGCTGAAGAAGAACCCTGATTTGGCCTCCAAGGTCAAATATTCCGACTTCATCGGAAGAATGGATCTCGCCTACGCCGCGGCGGACGTCGTTATCTCAAGGTCTGGAGCCAGCAGTGTATCAGAGCTTTGCGCGGCTCATAAGGCGGTGATATTCGTGCCCTCCCCCAATGTCGCGGAGGATCACCAGACCCACAATGCCATGGCTTTGGTACGTAAAGACGCCGCGATGATAGTAAAGGATGCGGATGCTATGGAAAAGATGATCCCCACGGCTCTCGAGCTCCTGAAAGATACTGAGAAGATTAAGGCTCTTGAGGATAACGCAGGTAAAATGGCGCTGCCAGATGCGGCGACAAAGATCGCTGAGGAAGTCTACAAGCTTGTTTAAGAGGTTATGTCAGAGTATTCAAAGATATATTTCATCGGGATAGGCGGCATAGGCATGAGCGCCATAGCCAGGTATTATAAAATCAAAGGCTACCCTGTCGCCGGATACGATCGCACCCCTTCGGATCTTACCCGCCAGCTGGAGGAAGAAGGGATACATGTCCATTATACCGATGACCCGGATTATATCCCTAAAGACGTCGCTTCAACGCTCGTGGTTTACACCCCGGCGGTTCCAGATGATCTTGGAGAGATGGTATACGTCAGGGAGCATGGGTACACCCTTGTGAAACGATCAAGAATGCTTGGCGAGCTATCTTCCGGACAGACATGCCTGGCGGTTGCTGGGACTCATGGGAAAACCACCACCAGCACCCTCATAGCGCACATTATCACGGAATCCGGCTCCGGCTGCTCAGCCTTCCTCGGAGGTATATCAAAGAACTACGGGACGAACCTCCTGGTTAGCCAGACACCCGTATTCGTGGCTGAGGCCGATGAATATGACCGTTCATTCCTGCAGCTTCATCCTGCTGTCGCCGTAATCACGGCGATGGACGCCGACCATCTCGACATATACGGGACTCACGAGGAATACTGCAAAGCCTTCAAGACTTTCGCTTCGCAGGTATCCCGCTGCGTCATCATTAAGAAAGGTCTGGATATCACCCCAGCGGATACTGACGCCAGGATAATGACCTACAGCTACAATGACACCTCCGCTGATTTTCATGCGGTTGATGCCAGACCTGATGAACTCGGTCACTATATATTCGACCTTGTCTATCCGGGAGGTGTCATAAAAGATGTCAGATGCGGTGTACCCGGATGGGTCAATGTGGAGAACAGTGTCGCGGCGGCGGCTGTGTGTCTGACGCAGGGACTTCCAGCCGAGCGTGTCAAAGCGTCAATCGGCACTTTCGCTGGAGTGATGAGAAGGCTGGATGTCCATGTGGCCAGTCCTTCTCTCACATACATTGACGACTATGCCCATCACCCTAGAGAACTCGCCAGCGCGATTTCCTCCATCAGGATGATGTATCCCGGCAGAAAGCTTACCGCAATTTTCCAGCCGCACCTGTTCACTCGGACAAGAGACTTCGCGGGAGAATTCGCAGAGGCTCTCAGTGCGGTGGACAAACTCATATTACTTGACATATACCCGGCAAGGGAGGAACCTATCCCTGGAGTTACTTCAGAGATTATTTTCAAAGATGTCACTGCCCCGGAGAAGGTTCTTCTCAGGAAAGAGGAGTTGATGGATTATTTGGCCAAGGAGCCTGTGGATGTTCTCGCCACCTTTGGAGCCGGCAACATAGACAGATTTATTGAGCCCATCACAAAGGCGCTTGAAAAAAGACTTGGGAAATGAAGAAAGGACTTAAGATAGCCATCATCGTCGCGGCAGCCTGCCTGCTGGCCTTCGCCATCCTGGTGATATTCGGGATGAACGGAGAAAGGAAGCGTCAGCTGACCTGCGGCGGAGTCAATGTGGTGTTCGCTGATGGTTACAATTTCGTGACTTCGGAGGACATCGAAGGCTATCTGTCCCAAGAATATGGAGCATATATAGGGCAACGACTGGACAGTGTCAACCTGGCCAAAGTCGAGAGAATACTGGACAATAAAAGCGCCATCTTGAAGACCGAGGCATACACCACACCAGACGGGATGTTGAACGTGAAGGTATTCCAAAGGGAGCCGGTAATAAGGTTCCAGAAGGGTGGGAACGGGTTCTACGCTGACGAGAAAGGCTTCCTATTCCCGCTCCAGAGCAACTACACATCTCAGGTCCCGATTATAGACGGCGACGTGCCCCTGACATTCGAGAGCGGGTACAAAGGCGAGCCTGTGACCCAAAAAGAGAAGGATTGGCTTAGGAATATCATCTCCCTGACCAACTACATGAAGAATTCCAAGACATGGTCTGAGAATATCAGCCAGATCTCTGTTAGACCTGGCGGGGACCTAGTGATGATCCCGAGGCAAGGAAAGGAGACATTCATTTTCGGGCAACCGGACGGTTTTGAGGAGAAGTTCTCCAAGATGGGGAAATACTATACCACCATTCTCCCGGAGAAGGGGGAAGGGTATTACTCTACGGTCAATTTGAAGTATAACGGTCAGATAATCTGCAGGAAATAATATCAATATGGAAGAAAGACACATAGCGTCAGTCGACCTTGGCACCTCGAAACTGGCAGTCTGCGTCGCCAGGATCCTGGGCCAGGATGTACAAGTGATTTACTACAGGGAAACGCCCTCGCAAGGAATCCGGTACAGTTACGTCAACAATCCCGGAAAGGTGGAGGGAGTTCTCAGGGCGGCTCTCACACAGGCACAACAGGAACTAAAGATCAAGATCCAGCAAGTGATCGTTGGTCTGCCCAGATACTATGTCCGCCAGGAAAGCGCCTCCGCCAGCATGGTCAGGACCGATGCCGACTCTCAGATCGAGGACAGTGAAGTCAAGACCCTGAAGTCCATGGCTCTGGAGGAATATCCGCTCAGCGACTCCAAGAACGAGGTGATTTACGGGGCTGTGGCGCAGTCATTCTCGACGGAAGACAGCCTTAACGAGTTGGAGAATGAGATTGTGGGCATGACAGCGGAGAGGCTTGAGGGTAATTTCAAGGTGTTCATTGGAAGCAGGAGACACTCTATCAATATCGACAATGTCTTCAACAGCATGGGCATAGCTATCGCCAAGAAGTATTTCACACCAGGGATCACTGCCAGAGCCGTCCTGAAAGAGGAGCAGATGGAAAACGGTGTCGCCTTGATAGACATCGGCGCAGGAGTCAGCTCCGTGACCATATTCAAAGGGAAAATCATGAGATACTATGCCGCCATACCTTTCGGTGGCAACAGTATCACGAGGGATATAAAGACCGAGTGCAATTTCTCGTTTGACCTTGCTGAGAACATCAAGAGAGCTTATGGGGCATGCATGCCAAGTAAGCTATCGGCAATGGGAGAGAAATCCATCCAGATAGTCGACGAGAATGACGAACCCACCGCCCAAGTGACTGTCAAATATATCTCGGAGATAATCTCGGCCAGAATGAAAGAGATCATCGAGGCCCTACTTTATCACATACAGGCCAGCGGATATGCCAGCGAGGATCTCCTCAGGGCTGGAGTTGTCGTGACTGGAGGCGGGGCCGAGATCGTGAATTGCGCCAATTACATCAAGGATCTGTCAGGCTATTCCGTCAAGATAGGCTATCCGAGAAGGTTCTTCTCCTGCGAGGGTTGCCCGGAGGCTGGTGAGGCATCGGCCGCCACATCAATGGGCATGATCATGGCCGCGAAGGGAGACAAGATGCTGAACTGTGTAAACGAGGCACCAGCCCGGAGGTATTGGACCGCCCCGAAACCAGCTTCCCGCCCCACCGCAGTCGAGGACCTTCCCACAGAAGTGACCCAAACTGAAGTCGCTGTCAATGAGACAGTAGAGGCGCCTGAAGAGACGGATGCCGTAACGGAACCCGCGATCGAGGCAGCCGTCATCGCGGCACAGGACGAAGGCGGCTCCACAGTGTTCGATGAACCGACAGAAGAAGAGGTGAGGGAATACGAGCAGCGTAAGGCAGACAAAGGAAACAAGCCCCCGAAACCGCCCAGAAAGCCTAGAACCAAGCCGAAGTTCACCTGGTTCAAGCATATCCAGAGCACCATAAGCAAGGCCGCCGGAGACATTTTCGATGACATGGAAAACGAGGAAATTTAAAAAAATGAGACCAATGGGAGAGTTTGACAATTTCGATATTGCTGAGTCCAGCGACTGGACTCCTATCCAGTCCATGATAAAGGTCATCGGCGTCGGAGGAGGCGGATGCAACGCCGTCAACTACATGTTCCGGGAGAATGTGGAGGGTTGCAGCTTCATAGTCTGCAACACCGACCGCCAGGCCCTCGAGGAGAGCCCCGTTCCGGTCAAGATCCACATCGGTCGTAACGCTCTCGGAGCCGGAACCGACCCGGTGAAGGGACGCAACGCAGCACTTGAGGCTCAGGAACAAATTGAGAAAGTGGTACTTAACGATGGTACCCAGATGCTCTTCATCACCGCTGGAATGGGTGGTGGTACCGGAACCGGAGCCGCTCCACAGATAGCGAAGATGGCCAAGGACAAGGGCATCCTCACTGTAGCGGTGGTCACGATACCTTTCGAGAATGAGGGCGACATGGCCCTTTCGAGAGCGATTGACGGCATACATGAGCTCGTCAAGAATGTCGATAGCTTGCTGATTATCAACAACGAGAAACTCTATGATTTCTTCGGTGGGCTTCTTATCCATGATGCGTTCCCGAAGGCTGACGAGGTACTCGCCACAGCCGTGAGGGGTATCACAGAGATCATCTCCAAGCCCGGCTACATCAATGTGGATTTTGAGGACATCAAGACCATGATGAAAAACAGCGGCATGGCTTTGATGGGAGCAGGGATAGGCTCGGGAGAGAATCGTATAGAGGAGGCCGTTCAAGGTGCCCTCCACTCCCCTCTCCTCAACGATTTCGATCTCACTACCGCGAAGAACCTGCTCATCAACATCACTTGCGGCAAGAATGAGAAGGGTTTGACAATGGACGACCTGAAGGAGATCAACGCCAAGATCGCGGACTACACTGGCAATGTGAACAAGTTCAAGACCGGACTAGTGTGGGAGACTGATCCGGAAATAGGAGACAAGGTCAAGATCACGGCTATTGCTACCGGGTTTAAAGTCAATGACTTGTCTAAAATCACGAAGACTGATCTCGGCAACCTGATAATCATCGGCAAAGACTTCAAGTTCGAGAGGCGCAACATGGTTGGAGCGGAGGATGTCAGCATATCCGATCTCCCTTCCGGGATGAATATGATAGGTTATAATGCCGCTGATAATGTAAAAAGATATCACTTTGACATAGACCGCAAGCCGGCACTTGTGGTCGCACCTGGAGAAAGCATAGGGGAACTTGAGAGTGTCCCGGCTATAAAAAGGATGGTCAGGCAGGAGAAAGAGAACAATTAACAAGCCACTATAATGGAAAGAAGGACTAGAGTACGGTTCGCGCCAAGCCCAACAGGCCCGCTGCACATGGGCGGAGTCAGGACAGCGCTGTATAATTATTTATATGCCAAACAAAACGGTGGAGACTTCATTATAAGGATCGAGGACACCGACTCCAACAGGTTTGTCCCGGGAGCTGAGGAATATATTATCGAAGCTTTGAATTGGTGTGGGATAATCCCGGATGAGGGTGTCGATTCGAATGGCAAGGTGGTCGAAACACCTTCCGAGAGGCACCCACACGCCCCTTACAGGCAGAGCCAGCGCAAACCAATATACCGGAAATATGCCGAGCAGCTCATCGAGAACGGATACGCTTACTATGCTTTCGACTCGGCCGAGGAATTGGCGGAGGCCAGGGCAAAAGCGGAGGCAACCAAGGACACCTTCATTTACAACCAGGTATCGAGGATGTCTATGCGCAACTCCCTCACCCTACCCAAGGAAGAGGTGGACAGGCTCCTGGAAGAGACAACTGACTGGACGATACGGTTCAAGATGCCTTCCGACACTGTCGTCAAGATGGACGACCTTATCCGAGGCCATATTGAGGTCAACACCGACACTCTGGACGACAAAGTACTTTGGAAAAGAGCTGATGAGCTTCCGACATATCACCTCGCCAACATCGTCGATGACCATCTGATGGAGATATCCGAGGTCATCCGAGGAGAAGAGTGGCTTCCTTCCCTGCCCCTACATTATATGCTCTATAAAGCTTTCGGATGGGAGGAAACGATGCCTCGCTTCGCTCATTTGTCGCTTCTTCTGAAGCCCATAGGCAACGGCAAACTCAGTAAGAGAGACGGGGATAAAATGGGGTTCCCGGTGTTTCCTCTCCTATGGACAAACTCTGAGGGAGAGACTTCAAGAGGCTACCGCGAGGACGGATATTTCCCGGAGGCTTTCGTGAATATGCTCGCCATGTTGGGATGGAATCCTGGAGACGACCGCGAGATGTTCACAATGGAAGAGCTTGTCGAGGCTTTCTCGCTTGAAAAAGTGCAGAAGGCAGGCGCGAAGTTCAATCCCGAGAAGGCAAAATGGTACAACAGGGAGTATCTTAGGATGAAATCCGACGAGGAACTCACTGATTTACTGGTACCTGTGCTCGAGGATCATGGGATTAATATCGTTGAATGCCCCAAGTGCGCTCTCACTGCCGGAGCCGAGTTCAATGTGGCCGGCGGGGATCTGGAAAAACATATATTCACCAAGGAATATGTCCAGAGCGTGGTTGCCTTCACAAAGGAACGTGCGACATTCGTAAGTGACTTCTGGACAGTAGCTTCCTACTTGTTCGTGGCACCCCGCGACTTCGAGAGGTTCGGGATTAAGGCAGGAGCCGCTGTGGAGCAAGCCGCTGAGCAGAAACGCCCGGTTGATCCTAGAGCGAAAGTCTATGATGATACGCTGACAGCGCCCTACCTGGCCAAGGATGTGGACAAGTTCTGGAAGCTGGAGATTGTCGAGATGGTCATGAAGGTCGGGGACTTTATCAAAGGATTTGCCGGAGAATGGACCGTGGAGGAAGTCGAGAAGGGTATCGAGGAGTTCATCAAGGGCAATGAATGGCCCATGGGCAAGGTAATGAACGCCATCCGTCTGGCATTGGCGGGAAGCGCCAGCGGCCTGGGTATAGCCGATATTGTTGCCCGCATAGGGAAGAAAGAGACCGCGGCTCGGCTGGAAAGCGCTGTCTCTAAGCTTGGTAATTGATCAATCCGAGAAACATACGACTGATAGCGAGTGACCTTGACGGTACCTTGCTGCACCCTCTTGGCACTCAAGCCCTGAAGGAAGGAACTTGTGACCTTATCCGCCGCTGGATTGACAAGGGAGGTCTTTTCGTGGCGGCAAGCGGACGGCAATATGCCAATCTACGACTCATTTTCGAGCCCATAAAGGATGACATCTTGTACATCTGCGAGAACGGCTGCCTGGTGATAAAAGACGGGAAGATTCTTCTGGAAGCCGCTTTGGAAAGGAATCTGGCCGAGAAATTGTCCTTGGATATCCTTGAGAATGGAGACGGGGAATTACTCATCAGCACGGCCTGGACCCAATTCGTGATCCCGAAAAACGAACGGTTCTTTTATCACATGAGAGACACTGTGAGGGTTCATGTCGAGAAGATATCTGACTTCTCAGAAATCAAGGACCCTATTCTTAAAGTGTCCATGTTCAAAGAGGGCGGTCTTTCCGATGTCACACCATGGAGAGAGCGCTACGGTTCAATCTGCACAGTCCAGACGAGCGGCTTTGATTGGCTGGATATGACTCCTAAGGACGTCAACAAGGCAACCGCCATGGAAGCCTTGTTGAGCCACCTCGGAATCACCCCGTCCGAATGCATGGCAATTGGGGACAATGAGAATGACGCTCCAATGCTGGCCATGGTCGGCTACCCCATCGCCATGAGTGACGCCACCCCGGAGATCCTGAGACAATTCCCAAATACAACGGGGTCAGTCGAAGCAGTTATAAGGGAGATGTTGAAGTGAGGACGCACCTATGTCTCAATCACAGACAATAGACTGGCCAATGAATCCCCACTCATCTTTGAAAAAGCGAATAACTTCTTACCCAAATCTTTGAGGGATGCTCCTATATGGTATACTTCATGGTCGACAATCAAAAACCTGTCGTGAACGCCTCTGATGCTCCTGATCTCCATTGATGGATACTGCAGGTCATGTCGTTCTACATCCAACCTCAACACTTCTGAAATGACGCTGGTGTATATCGTTGCCTTCACTCCTTGACTTCGCTTATCCAAAATCGCCAGAACACTTTCATCTACATAGTTATCTATCAGTATTATCCTATGCTCGGCTCGCTTTATCAAGTTAGCCATGAAAACATAGGCATCGAATATCTGCCCCTCGAAGAATAATCCTTCTACCGGCGGAAGTGACATGCGCACAAAAAAATCAATCTTCTTTTCATTTGCAGTTGTGCGCTTCTCCAAATCTTCCAACCTTCGATTGACCGCATATCCACGAAGAAGATATTCTTTTAGGACAGTATTAGCCCAGCGACGGAATAATGTGGCATTTTTACTATTGACTCTATACCCTACTGAAAGTATCGCATCCAAAGAATAAAACATAGTGCTGTATTGTTTTCCATCAGCGGCAGTGTGTTCCAAAATGGAACATACTGAATTCTCCTTAAGTTCCCCTTCTTTGAATAGGTTTTTCAAATGTTTGGTAATCGCTTGTCTTCGAACTCCAAACAACTCTCCCATCTGTGCTTGGGTACTGCGGTATCCAATATAATGTCATATAGATAGTTTTTTTTCCAAATCCAGGCAAATCGACTTTTACCAGCAAGGGCCCCACCACAAAAACCTAACTTTCACGAGCATCTGTCACTCACCTTCCAACTTGAAATCCTTCAGGCGTTTACGATTATAGGTTTTCTTGGACTTATGCAGCATCTTACGGAATGAGACGGGACGACCGTGAAGCTCAATTTCCTCCGCCCTTGCCGCGCGCCTATTCGCCAAAATATAATCATCCTCAGTGATCCTGAGTCTCCTCTGCTTCAACTTCTTTTTCTCTTTCATAGCCTTCACTACTGCCCTATT
Source organism: uncultured Bacteroidales bacterium (assembly GCA_900320365.1). Taxonomy (GTDB): domain Bacteria; phylum Bacteroidota; class Bacteroidia; order Bacteroidales; family UBA932; genus Cryptobacteroides. Next base: position 10,287 of record ONSC01000015.1, on the reverse strand, counting down.
TCTTCAGAAACACTCCCTGGGCACGTCCCTTCAATGTATGCTTTGATGAGACCGGCGTGAGAGTTGAGGCGGGTTGCTGGGTGTAGTAAGCGTCTTTGATCCTGTTTTTCATGCTGTCGACTATCTCACGCCAGGCGAAGATAATAGGAAGCCCGTTCCGACGGAAATTCCGGGGCTCCTTGATTCCCATAGCGTTCACGAAGCTGTCGGCTGAATCCTCCTGCCTCCGATCTCACGGTTGACCTTCTCTTCCAGGGCGGCCACTATCCGGTCATATTCTTCGTCTCCAATTGGGATCAGATCCTCATACTTGATGTCTGAATTGTTGATACAGCGAAGGATTCTTGATTGCTTCAGTTCTTGTTTCTTCGCCTCACGGGCTTGTCTGCGTTTCTCTATTAACTTATGTACGAGGGTCTTCATATTCATTAAAACCTGAAATAAAGCCGGAGAGACTATCGTCCTAATGCCATTAGACGAACGCCGCATTTGTTAAACTCTATTTGTCACATTAATTCTAATATACTTTGGATATTCTCCAAATACATATTTTGTTACAGGAGAGATCCGAATTTTTTCCACATCTACTGTAGGTTCAAAATCTGCATTAATTGTCCAAGTATTATCTTGCACTTCATAAGTCGCGCCATTATCTTCAGACAATTTAATTAAGGTAATTTCTTCTGGATCAATGTAATCATAGGTATCTGATGAATTAATATCTATTGTTAGAGTTTTTCCATCTTTAGATAACTGTTCACACAGTTGATCAGCACCAGCAACCATTTCAAGATCTTCATGATCACCAGTCCATTCTGGTATATTAATATACCATCGGTTGTTTTCTTTTACAAAACTTAGTCTCATATTTTTAATAGTCAATGAAAAACGGAATACATATTCGGAGACCAGGGAGACCATGCGGTCTATAGTGTGAGTGGGACTTTTGTCAACTTCTCAATCTCATCTGGTACGGTTCTCGCACCGAACCGTCTTGGCGTGGGAAACGAGAGGAACAAGTCGCTATTCCTCTTGATGTATCCGTACACGTAATCAGAGACATCGAAACTTGATCCTCAGTAATACTGCGAGCACTGCCACTTCACTGTGGTTGCCAAGGCGTTATCTATTGAACGCATGATATCATCAGTCATTGTTATACGGTTTTCTTTTTAATGATGATCAAAATTCTAATCTGAAACCCTTGCTTTTGAGAGCGTCGTACCTGTCCTTGTTGAATCGGTAAGTAGCAGGCACCCTGCTCGGCGCACCTGCCTGACGGTCTCCTGTGTCTTCCAGTATACCCAGATGAAGCATCTTCGACGCGAAGTTGCGCCGGTCGAACCGCACGTCCAGGATGCTCTCGTACAGGTGCTGGAGCTGGGGCATCGTGAATACGGCGGGAAGAAGCTCGAAGCCGACCGGCTCGAAATGGATCTTCTGCCTCAGCGCCTTCATCGCCTCCCGCAGGATCATGTCATGGTCGAACGCCAGTTGCGGCACATCCTTGAGGGGGAACCATTGCGCCTTAGCCGCGTCGTCCCCGCCCTTCACTTCCGAGATTCTTACGAGCGCCAGGTGGGCTATGGTGATGACACGCCCCCTGGGATCGCGGTCAACCGCCGAGAACGTCCGGAACTGCTCTATGTAGGCGTCTCGCAGTCCAGTCTCCTCGAACAGCTCCCGTTTCGCCCCGTCGATGGCGTCCTCATCCATCTGCAGATAGCCTCCAGGCAAGGCCCACATGCCCTTGAACGGGGGGATGCCCCTCTCGACGAGAAGCAGTTTCAGGTCCTTACCGTCATAACCGAATATCACGCAATCGGTCGTCACCGAGGGTCTCGGAAACGGATATGTGTATTCACCTTTCTCTTTTCTCATTCTTTATCCACTATTGTCAAGTTTGCCTTCGCTGCGGATAATATCTTTGGCCCGTAGACGATGAAATCAACAGCGATCCTGCCCTTTTCCGGTTGGACCCCGGTGACTGTCCCCTTGCCGAACTTCTCGTGAGCGACGGTCTGGCCAATCTTGTATTCAGAGATATCGACTGGTTCCGCGGCCGGTTCAGGATCCTTGATCGTCGCCGACGGAGCCCCGTATTTCCCGAATATGTCGTAGAATGGGGCGAACTTTCCGTGCGTCCCGGACTCGGCGCCGGGCTTTTCGAGGATCGCGAACACCACGGCCCTGAAGCGTCCCTTGAACTCAGGCTCGAACAGAACGTCACGGAACATCTTTGCCACAAGGTCCGGCCTCAGCCTGAATGCGCCGCATCCGAAGGCCCCGAGCACCAGGGAGTCGTGGCCGGCGGTGAGTGCGGCGGAGAATATCGTCCGTATCTTGGATAGCATTATCTCCTTTCCCTCCGAGGTGAAGCCGCCATCGAAAGACCTGTATTCGAGGTTTTTCCCGTGCTTCTCGTTGAAGTCCAGGGCGGCACAGGAGATGAAGGCCGTCTCGTATGGCTCGTCCATCAGGGCGAACCCGTCCCTGGATCCTTTCCTGAACACGGTGACGCGGGGAGAGTAGATGGCCCCGTGTCTCATGTCCATAGGATATCCCTTCCGCCTGAAGGGCACCCCGCTGAGTTCCGCCTTTTTACTGTCGTAGAACTGGTACAGCGACTGAGAGAGGGTTGTCTGGCGGCAGAGGCTCTCCTCCTGGGCGTTGGATCCCCGCTCGTACCATCCGCAGGCGACGTACGCGTCGGCCAGGTTCAGTATGCCGGGGTTGTACCCCTTCAGCTGCAGGTTGCGTCCCAGCTCAAGGCAGCCGGTGTTCGCCACTCCCGTAAGGAGCGTGGTGTCAACCTGTCCCGCCTCCGGCAGGGGAATGGGGGAGTCATACACCACCGCACCCTCGAGCATCGGACATGGATCGAGCGTGACAGTCTTCCCGGAGGATGTCACGTAGCCTCCTTCCCTGAATATCTCGCAATTATTCTTAAACACATCCACCCTCGCGGCCTTAGCGGCGAAGGAGCCTTTAGTGGCTTTGGCAAAGAAAGCCTCAGTATTCCAGGTGACAGACATCATAACAAAGATACGATTATCAATTGGATTATTGAATATTAACAAGAATAACGGTTATTGGAAAGAAAGGGGAGTCAAGGCTCCCCCCTCATATCAATTTCTTCTCAACCCAACCTTTACCCACAAATCCCTCAAATCCTCCACATTATCAAACACCACATATTCCCTTTCATCCATCCCCTCCAGAAATCCCAGATCACTCTCCACCTCAATCCTTCTCAATCCATTATTATACAACAGACTCTCAACCCTTCTTCTTCTCTCCTCACTTACAAATACCATCCTTGACCCGGTCACCCCACAAATCCTCTCCAGATCAACCAAATCATTCCTTATCCCTATCACCTTCTTCCCAAACCCTTCATCAGAATATTTCTTCCTCATCTCAACCAATCTCTTTTCCTTACCCTCTTCCCTCTCTTCCATCCTTCTCCTCACATCTCTCATCCAAATCTTTCTAATAACATCCCCCTCTTCCTCAAATCTCCTTTCCAACTCCAACATTTTCTCAATCATCTCCCCACATCCCATCACCTCTTTTCTCTTTCCCACCACTTTACAAAACTCTCTCTCAAACATCTCCTCCCCAACAATCTCCTTCACCAATCTTCTTCCACTCAACTCATCACTTTTCCTCTCATCATAACCATTCACCAGAACATTTTCAACCTTGAAAACAATAACTTTCCTCATACCTTAAAGAACTTTTAATGTGTAAAAACGACGCAAAGATAATGCGTAATTTTTACACATACAAATTTTTGCGGATTTTTTTGAAAAAATCTGCTGTCGTAGAATGATATAATAGGTATGAGGCGGAATTATACCCGTTAAACCTCCTTAAGAACTTTCCAGAACGATTCCGGAAGTGAGACATTCTCCAGGTTCACCGCACCGTGGAACAGCGGCGCTATCTCCTCCGGGGTGAATCCGGCTATTCCGCAGCCGATGGGGGTCACTAGGAACCGCTTTTCCGGATGCTCAAGAGCGAACCTGATGAAATCATCAACGTACGGCTTGATTGTCTCGACCCCTCCCTGCATGGTGGGGATCGCGTAGCTCTGCCCCTGGAGACCCACACCCTGTCCCCATACGGCTCCGAAAAACATATGAGCGGCGGCCGCCGCGCCGCCGCCGTGGGCCCCGGCCAAGTTGGATCCGAAGACAAACACCTCGTCAGGCTCAAGATGATCTATATATCCATTTGTGGTTCTTTTGTCGATATTGTGGCTCATATGCGTTGATTAAATTGTTTTCACGTCAATATAGACAATTTTATAAGGAAATAACCAACCGATGTCTTGCAAGTGTCTGAATAGGCAGGTGTGGACAGGAATTCCACCGACCCTTTGCACATTATCCGTATACTCAACAGTCAGTTCGCATTTTGTATACGCCTCGTTCTTCTCAATTGACAGATCCTTGCCGTTTAACGCGGCAGCATATTGGAATTGGGGGTCTTTAAGGTCATATACCCCGTTCTTCCAAAGATCTGGTCTCGCCAAGCTTGGGAAAGAGGAATAAATCACGACAGGGCGCTTGTGCTTTACATGCATCAGCCTCGCTTCCATCGCCGCCTCGGGAGCTATGATCCAGCCGAACAACCATATGGCGGTATGCGTCTGATAGGCGCTCACACATTCGTAAAGACTCAATTCCTTATCCTGGGCGAGCTTCTCTGCCGATCTCTCCTGACCGACGAACACATAATAAACCAGGTTCGCACATAGCAGGAGTGTCACCGCTATCGCACATTTGATGATCTTCTTCAACTTTCTCATTTTCTGTAGTATGGAAGTAGTTTCCTCATCATATCCACCTGTCATGCGTTAAGCCAGTCCGTGTATCCCCTGAGTCTGTCCCGGTCTTTCCACGTCGTGTCCCCATCATAATGTTGGATGGTATACTCCGTTTTCTCACTCACATACCTTGCCCATTTCTTCCATTCCCCGGTGTGGCACAGTCCTCCCGGCACAGTGTGGATGAGCTCGTGAATCAGGGTGTTGCGCAGGGATTTCTCGGTATTCCCAAGGGTGTGACCTGAAATCTCTATGTAAAAATCATATTGATTATATCGCTTCAGGCTGCCTTTTGGGGAACATCTGCCATAGTAGCTACGGGAGCCGGTCAGAACCACCTCGGGGCAAATGTCTTTTGAGATAGGAACCCCCAGCCCGTTCATCAGCTCTATGCACTCGGCCAGCATCCGGTTTATCCTTTCGTCGGTTTTCGGTCCTTTCCACCGGGATTGACGGTTCCCGTATTTCTCCTGAAGCCTCAGAAGCTTCGGATAATGGTCGGCTGAACTACCGGCAAACAGTTTCTTATCGAGCAGTATCGGCAAGACTAGCAGCAAAGCCAATACTGACAGCAATACTATTTTGACAAGCATACTAATTTACTCCTATTCATTTATTCTCTTGACCACCTCATTATTCGTAAGGTCGTGTATTAGCCCTTCCCGCTTATCAAGGTAAAACGCTTGGCGGCAATCAAGGCAAAATAATACATCCTCATAGTTAATAGGCATACTCAGTTGTGTATGACCAAAGACCTGGATGACTCCCGGGAGATGGTTCGTCTCCACAATCTGATCATTGATGTCCGCCCAGATCATGCTCCCGAAAGGTTTGCCACCTCCCCGATGGAAGGAGACATCGCCAAGGGCTGCCATAAAGTCAGGGTATCCTACCATATCGTTCAAAAGCTCAGCGGTGACATCCTCGTCCTTGAGGTTCGGGAAGCGGTAATTCAACCACAACCTGCTGACGCCGGCGTGGGAGAAGAGGAACCGTTTACCACCTGCCTCGGTCTCGTGAGCGATCTGAAACAGCTCCTGGTTGTCCCAGAAAAGACGGGCGTTCCGCTCGGCGTTGTCGGCGTCATAGCGCCATCCCAGCAACTCATCCGGATAGAGGTAGTGTAGGTCGTGGTTTCCCCAGAGGAGGATCACCTTCTCAGGATGGTCCTTCTTGAATTGGATGATATCTCTCAGTCCCTGAACGGCTTCCTTGTCCTCGATCTCTTCGGAAGGATAAGGATCGAGGTAATCGCCAAGGAATATGGAGTTCCCGTCGGGATGCTCTTTGACAGCATCCCTCCAGAATCTTCTCCCGTGAACGTCGGGAATAATAATAAGTCTATCGTCAATAATCTTCGTCATTCTTACAGCTAGTTGTCGTTCTTAAATACAAAACTGATTCAAAATGATCTTCACAATGATTTAATGTCAATAGTACTCTATCTCACGGCGATAGTCATGAGCGTCCGCCAGATAACTCCTAATCCAGAGGCCGTTACCGTCATACTCATATTCGGTCTCAAGTTCAGAGACACATTCTCCTTCCTCATATAATTTCATCAGAAATGGTTCACCTGAAGAGTTAAATTCGAGAACCTGATCCGTTATCATTTTTCCGTTCTCACCCTTGTGAGCCAATGTTTTACTAACAAGCAGACCTTCAAGATTGTAATGAAACTTGACGATTCCCCCATCTTCAGAGATGAAAGCAATCTTTCCATCCTTGCGGTAATACATAACCCTCCGTATCGTCCGGGGCGCAAGGTATCTTGCATACTCAGTTCGTTTTACACGGGCGACCTTTCCAGAATAACTCCAGTCTATCGATTCATCACAAACCTTGAAGCCGTCGGCATCGTACTCTGAAAAGCCCAACTCACCGCCCTCGTCATCGAATTCATTGATCTTACGGTGGAAGAGTGATCCGACACGGTATTCACGAATCTCCACCTCATGTCCTCCCGGATCATAAAAATGCTCAATTCTGTCGACTCGTGCCGAGCATTCCTCAGTCCCTGTCATCTCTTCCAGAGTCAACCTGCCACACTCGTCAAAATGATCAACACGAATGACGGCGGGCATCTCGTCACCAGCAAACGGGCAATCATAAGTCGTTATCTTCTTGGGTATCCGCCTTGTGTTCATTAGCATACTCTTTTGACTGTTAAATTCTTACCGCATCAGGAACGGATACCTGTCCGTGCCGTCGAGGGCGAGGCAGGTGCCGCGGGCGACGGCCTTGAGGGGGTCATCGGCCACATGGAAAGGGATGTTGAATCTCCTGGAGAATCTCTCTGATATTCCCCGCAGAAGGCTTCCTCCTCCTGTCAGCCAGACACCATCATTCTCTATGCTCTGGTGATATTCTGGGGCGGCATTCAGGACATTCTCAATGGCATGTTCTATCTTCAAGAGCGTCGGCTCAAAGCATGTAGCAATTTCATGATAAGTTAGTTCGACTTTCTTTATTTTCGGCTGATCTGAATGCAAATCCGGTCCCACAACCTCAAACGGTTCCAGGTCTTCATCTTCCGGGAGATCCTCTAGAGCCGAGCCTATCTTCCTCTTTATCATCTCGGCGGTGGCCATCATGTTACTATGGAAGCCGTAACACGTTGCCATATGGAATGAGATATCGCTTGTCATTTCGGCACCTCCTGTGCTGATAAAAGCATAGTGCGGCTCGTTAGTACGCCCGGAACATGTAATCGCGATTTCCGTTGTCTCATGTCCAATATCAACTGTCATGTGAGGGTGTGTAGACATCGCTTCAAATCCTAGACCCAGAATTTCTGACACAGGCCTGGGAATAATATGGATTTCTCCGATTCCCCCGAACACAAGAGCGTCGTGAATCGCTCGTTTTTCCTTCTCAGCGAAACAGCAGGGAACGGCGACACACGCACGAAGATGTGGCTTGAAGAGGCTTCGTCCGGCCACTTTGCGAACAAACCCGCGGAGCATTCGACAGGCTGATTCATAATCAGCGATAGCGCCATTTCTTATAGGACTGATCATCCTATGCTTATATCCATAGTAGCGCTCAATAAGGGCTCCTCTGCCGACATCCACGACTTTTCCTGTCTCATTATCTATGGCTATGATGCTGGGCTCGTCAAGGACGACCTCGCCGTCCTTGAATATCACCGTGTTGGCCGTGCCCAGGTCGATGGCCAACTCCTGAGTGAAAAACGCCATGCTACTTGGACCTCCTTTCCTCCTCGGTGAAGAAGTCCTCGAAGGACTTGGCCGCCCCCTTCGGGATCCTGCTGTAGAGCCTCTTGCTCGCAGACCTGTGCTTCATCCACATTGCGCTTGTCCCTTCCGGGTCGGCGCTGAAGTCCATCGAATTATAGATACCCAAATCCCTTGACACCTCCACGGAGTCCTGGTTGGCGCCGATATAGACGAACGTCCATCCTTTCCCACGCAGGCGGTCTACTTACTGTAACTAGCACCGCATCACCCTCTTTAACCCTGCGTTCAAGGGAGGTGATGGAGGTGCCCATAGCGTCATAAAGAGGCGTGCAGGAGTCCGGACGGTAGTCCTCCTTCGTCAGGTCGCGGACCTCCGCGATCGGGACATCGTCGAATACGGTCTTAACCCATTGGCCGGTAGTGTTGAACGTCACGAAGGTGAACCGGTGATCCTGGTCGGGATGCTCCCTCTCCGCCGCCCTGATCGTCTGGATGGTCTCATTGGCACCGCCAAGGGCAGCATTGTAAATCGCCTGCATTGATCCGCTCTCGTCAAGGATCATAAGGTTGTGGACTGTTGTCCTCTCTGTCGCTTTCTCGTTGTTATTCTGTTCCATGATGTGTTTTTTATTGGTTTACGATGGTTTACTTATATAATAGGCGCGGCCGGGCCCGTCTGCCGCCTTTCACGCCTCACGGCGACGGGCCCTCTATTCCGCGCAGTAATCACGACACGATCTTGCCCTCACGTTTGCCCGCTGACTCGACCGGGATGCCGTTGGCCTCAAGCCTGGCAATGTCCTCTTTATCACGGAGCATCTGGTTGTAAGTCTCACCGAAAAGATTCTCAATGTCGTTGACAACGGACACTGAGTCGTTGAACACATCACGGAAATGGCCGTATTTGGGTTCTATCGACGCCGTGAAAAAGATCAAAGATTTCCCGTCTTCGGACACCCCGGCCTTCCCCATGAATCTTGATTCGGTTGCCTTTCTCGCCGCCTCACGCATAAGCGCTATGTCATAATTGCCCTCGCTGATATTGAAGCGTTTCATGATGGCGACACTCGGCAACATGTCGGTGGGCACATAGTAATGGTCACCCTGCACCATGAAGAACACGGCATCCTCTTTCTTGTCAGGGACATAACCGTTGAACTTCACCACATCGGCGACCAGGTCGGGGGTCAGGTCCCAAAGATCCTGGTCGTCCACCGGAGGTCTCGACACAAGCGCCTCCCCGGGTGTCGCCTGAGCCGTGTCCCTAAGCCTATTGATCTCAACCCTTTGGGACTTGTTCTCGTCTCGGTATTCCTTAACTGTTCCCCGCTCATCGAGGTAGAGGGCGATGAAGATGATCGCCACGGTCACTGTTATTATCAAGGCTGTTATCATATTCCTATATACTTTTAATTGTCTGTTTTCTCGCTCTCGGGAATGTAAATGTTTATGCGCTCCGGATACCCGTGCAGCACCAGCAGGGTCACGGGGCAGATCCACGCGTCCGTCACCTCGATGTCGCGCCCGTTCCGCTTGACCACGGGAGCCTGGCCGTAAGGGGTATAGTTGTGGTACGAGGCTCCGTAGCCTTTCCGGAAGCGTTCCATAGTGATGTCTGGCATGCGGGACTGCAGGAAGTTATTGCCGGTGGTAACATCTACGATGGCCTTCTCCGGATGTCCCTCCTTCTCGGCGATGTACTGGCAGAGCTGGTCGGCCCCCGCCACCATCATCAGGTTGTGGTGCGCGAACGGGTAACCGGGGAAATCGATGTACCAGGCGCCGTCCGCCTCAAGGTTGAATGTAAGGTGAAATGTCCTCATCGCAATAATGTTGTTAATGTGTTAGTAAATGCGAGAATGTGTTAATGTGATTGTGGTTGCCGCCCTTGGAAAAGAGTCGGCGAACGCTTATACGGAAAAGTGTCTAAAATAGTTTCAACCGGCCTCTGAAGGCGCTGTAGGGCCTCCGGTCCGCTTTTTGCGGTCGGCGGCACTTCCTTATCGCCTTATGATTATCTTGTTGTTGGCGTTGTCGATGGTGATGGTGCCGAAGCGCTCCATGGCGCTCTGGCCGAGGAGCAGCGGGGCCTTCTGGCTGCCGACCACCGACGCGTCCACGTTATGCAGCACGGCTTCGCCGATCCTGACCTCACGGAGAGTCACGACCGTGCCCTCGCTGATCTGGCCGTTGGCCGTCTGGTAATATTTCTTACCCTTGATGTCCTTGTTGGAGAGGTAGCCGTTCTTCAGC
>ONSC01000163.1 GCA_900320365.1 uncultured Bacteroidales bacterium | reverse complement strand
TAGATCCGGCTCGATCTCATCATAGATTTTGAGCATTCCGGGATTGACGATACCCATGTCCAATCCGGCCTTTATGGCGTGGTAAAGGAATACACTGTGCATCGCCTCCCTGACCGTGTTGTTCCCTCTGAAAGCGAAAGAGAGATTTGATATACCACCGGATGTCCTGCATCCGGGCAAGTTCCTCTTGATCCAACGGACGGCCTCGATAAAGTCAGCACCATACCTGGCGTGCTCGGGAATACCCGTCCCGACTGGAAGGACGTTGACGTCAAAAATGATGTCAGCCGGGGAATAACCTGCTTTTTCTGTCAGTAGAGAATATGCCCTCCGGCAGATCTCTACCTTCCTGTCGAAAGTGGTGGCCTGCCCTTCCTCATCGAATGCAATGACTATTATTGCTGCACCTAACGCTTTTATCTCACGAGCTTTACGCAGGAATACTTCTTCACCTTCTTTAAGTGAGATCGAGTTGACAATACACTTCCCTTGGGCGTTTTTCAAGCCGGTCACCAAAGTGTCCCAGTGGGACGAGTCAATCATGATGGCGGCCTTTGCCACTTCCGGTTCCCCGGCTATGTGGCGGAGGAACTTCTCCATCTCCAGCCGGGAGTCCAGCATGGCGTCGTCCATGTTGATGTCAATGACGGTCGCACCGTTCTCGATCTGCCCGGCGGCGACCCGCAGGGCCTCTGTGTAGTCTCCTGCGGCTATGAGTTTGGCGAACTTGCGGGACCCTGCGACATTTGTCCTCTCTCCGACGTTTGTGAAGTTATTCCTCCGGTCAATCTCCACGCTCTCCAACCCGCTTACGAATAACGCATGGGCTGGACCTCCAATAGCCTCACTGGTACTGAACGCTCTGGGTGGAAGTCCCTTGATTGCGGCGGCGATGGCGGCGATGTGATCCGGAGTGGTGCCGCAGCAGCCTCCGACGATGTTCACGGAGCCCTGCAGAGCCATTTCCCGGATAGCCGCAGCTGTTACCTCCGGGGTCTCATCGTATGTCCCCATCGCGTCAGGTAGGCCGGCATTGGGGTAGCAGCTCACTGCTCCCTCGACGAATCGTGACACATCCGCTATGAGCGGAACCATTTCTCTTGACCCTAACGAACAGTTCAGACCGAACGAGAGGGGAGAGCAATGTTGGATAGAGCGGTAGAATGCCTCCGGAGTCTGGCCGGTGAGAGTCCTTCCTGACTTATCTCCTAATGAGACTGAAATCATGATCTCGGGGCCACCCCCTTTGGGAAAGATGTGCGAGTAAGCGTAGAGAGCCGCTTTGGTGTTAAGCGCGTCGAAACAAGTCTCTATCAACAGCAAATCCACCCCACCGGAGACAAGCCCTCTGATTTGCTCCTCAAACGCGTCGGCCATCTCGTCGAATGAATATGGCCGGAACACCGGATCCTCTATGTTCTGGGGCAGGGTCAGCGACTTTCCGGTCGGGCCAACACTACCTGCCACCCAGACTTTCCGGCAAGCCTTGTCGGCAGCCTTCCTGGCAATTCTCGCGGCAGCCTCAGCCATGTCGGCGGCTTTGTCAGCAAACCCTAATTCCGCCTGAGATATCTTATTGGCACCAAATGAGTTGGTCGAGATTATATCAGATCCTGCTTTAATATATTCGGAATGAATATCCTCCACGACTCCGGGGCTAGTGAGATTGAAAAGCTCGCTGTTTCCCTGAAGGCCACGGCTCTGAAGAACCGTGCCCATAGCCCCGTCCAGGACGAGTATCCTTTCCTTTAAAGCAAGTCTGATGTCATCCATCCCCTAGAAGCACTCCCTTAAGATCCCGACCACATTGGCGGTCTTTCCCATAGTATAGAAATGGACAGCGGGAGCGCCGCTCGCCAGGAGCTCCTTGCACTGGGCCTCACACCACTCTTGACCTATCCTGTAAACCGCCTCCTTGTTGTCCTTATGAGCTTCCAGCTCCTTTGTAAGTATTGCCGGGATATCAATTGAGAAGGTCTCGGGGAGGGTGCTGAGTTGCTTGTATGTCGAGAGGGGCTTCAAGCCCGGTATGATGGGGACGGTGATGCCTGCCTGCCTGCAGCGGGCGACATATTCGTGATAGACCTTGTTGTCGAAGAACATTTGGGTAACCATGTAATCAGCCCCGGCGTCCACCTTCCGCTTCATATTGGCGATATCATCCTCCAGATTCGCCGCTTCGAAATGCTTCTCGGGATAGCATCCGACGCCGATGTTGAAGAAACCCTCGCAGCCGTTCTCCCTTTCAAAGCGGCGTATGGCGGCGACCAGCTCATCAGCGTGGGAATACCCTCCCGGGACAGGCTGGAAGCGCTTTTCGCCAGTGAGGCAATCTCCCCGAAGGGCCAGGACATTTGATATCTCCATGAACTTGAAGTCCTGGAGCTGGAACTCTATTTCCTCCGCCGTCGCCCCTCCGCAGATGATGTGGGGAACGACATCAACCTTGAACTCCGACTGTATGGCTCCGCAGACAGCTGTCTCGCTCACACGTTTCCTGACGACGCGTTTCTCAAACGAGCCGTCAGGGCGCTCTTTGAACTCAACCTCATCCCTGTGACAGGTGACGTTGATGTATCTGGGGTTAAACTCCATGAACTGCCGGATCTCATCCAGCAGTTCAGATTTGGTCATTCCCTTGAGAGGGGGCACGATCTCCAAAGAGACGTATGGTTCTTTCCTGTTATTCAAGTCCGGTTTATTTTTCCCAAATATAATGATTTTCAGATTGTATTGAAAGCCTGGTCGAGATCCGCGATGATGTCGTCGATGTGCTCCACGCCGATTGAAAGCCTGATGGTTGTCGGGGTGATGTGTTGCTGCTCAAGTTCTTCCGGTGTCATCTGGGAGTGAGTTGTGGAGGCCGGATGGATCACGAGGCTTTTGACGTCGGCCACATTGGCGAGGAGGGAGAATATCTTCAGGTTATCGATGAACTTCCATGCGTCATCCTTCGTTCCCTTGATCTCGAAAGTGAATATCGATCCCCCACCATTCGGGAAGTACTTGTTGTACAGGGAATTGTCCGGGTGACTCGCGAGTGATGGGTGATTGACTTTCGCCACCTTCGGGTGCGATTCCAGGTACTCCACTACCTTGAGGGCATTCTGTACATGCCGCTCGATGCGTAGTGGAAGCGACTCGACTCCCTGGAGCAGGATCCAGGCGGAAAGTGGGCTCACGCAAGCACCTGTGTCCCGGAGGATGACAGCCCTTATCCTCGTCACGAAGGCAGCGGGGCCGGCGACGTCGGCGAATACCGCCCCGTGGTAGCTGGGATCTGGCTTGGCGATGGAGGGATACCTGTCCGCGTTCTTTTTCCAATCGAACTTCCCTCCGTCCACAATGACGCCTCCCAGGGTGGTTCCGTGGCCTCCGATGAACTTTGTGGCGGAATGGACCACTATGTCCGCACCGTGTTCCAATGGCCTGAATATCAATGGGGCGAAAGTGTTGTCCACTATAACCGCTATCCCGTGCCTATGGGCGACCTCGGATATTCCCTCAAGGTCAGTGACATCGGAGTTGGGATTGCCGAACGTCTCGGCGTAAATCGCTTTCGTGTTCGGTCTGATGGCTTTCTCAAGAGCTTCCAGATCGTTTACTTTCAATATGGTATTGGTGATTCCCTGGGTCGAGAGGGTGTGTGTGATAAGGTTGAAGGAGCCGCCATAAAGGTTATCAGCCGCTATGACGTGGTCGCCTTCCCGGGCGATATTCTGAAGAGCATAGGTCACCGCCGCGGCGCCGGAGGCCACCGCCAAAGCGGCCACACCACCTTCCAGGGCGGCTATCCTGGTCTCGAACACGTCCTGGGTCGAGTTGGTTAGGCGGCCGTAGATATTGCCAGGATCCCTCAATCCGAACCTGTCAGCCGCATGGGCGCTGTTGTGGAATACATAAGAGGTGGTCTGGTAAATTGGGACCGCTCTTGAATCGCTTACGGGGTCCGGTGTTTCTTGACCGGCATGAATCGCCAGGGTCTCCAGATGCAGCTTAGTCTCACTCATGATGTTATCTGTTTGAAAGTTCTTTTGCAAAGGTAAGGCTGCTGGAAAATGATTCCAAGAAGTTGGTTTAATTTGGAAAATTTTGCTATTTTTGTCGTATTGACCATAAAATATTTCCGGAATATCCTCGGGTTACACCTATAAACAGATTATTTGTCTATGAATGGATTGGATGAGAAAGACGTCGCTATCTTAAAAGCCTTGCAGGAGAATGCTGACGTCACTAATAAGGAATTGGCCGCCAAGGTGCATCTTTCTCCGACGCCTGTTTTCGAGAGGGTCAGACGGCTTCGTGAGCAGGGTTATATCAAAAAGGTGGCCGCTGTGCTTGACGCTGATAAGCTAGACTGCTCTTTTGTCGCTTTCTGCTTCATCAAGCTCAAGCAGCACACATTTGAGAACGCCACGACTCTGATGGAGGCGGTTGGAAATATCAGCGAGGTTGGTGAGTGCTATAACATATCCGGTGACTATGACTTCTTGATGAAAGTCTATGTCTCCAGCATGAAGGAGTACCAGAGGTTCGTCCTTAGGATCATGGGTGATTTGGATTGCATCGGAGGATTGAACAGTTTCTTCGTCATGGGTGAGGTGAAGGGTGGAACGGGGATTCCCGTGAGAGTCATTAAATAATTGAGGTAATGGAGATTAAGCCTATAGCATATTTCAGGTCTCCGTTTTCCGGGAAGTTCGGTGTCCCGCGTCAGGCGGGGGTCGCCCCGGATCTGCGGGGCAGTATTGTTTTTGAACCGGAGTTCCGTTCGGCCGAGGCTTTTCGAGGTCTGGAGGGCTTCGATTATATATGGCTTATCTGGGAATTCTCCGCCAGTAAGGCGGCAGGTACCTTCCAGGCTACCGTGCGTCCGCCAAGACTCGGAGGAAACCGGAGAGTCGGGGTTTTCGCCAGCCGGTCACCGTTCAGGCCTAACCCGTTAGGGTTGTCTTCAGTATGCTTGGAATCTATTGATTATGAGGCGAAAGGACCTGACGGAAAACCGATTGAAGACGCGAATGGAAAT
>ONSC01000119.1 GCA_900320365.1 uncultured Bacteroidales bacterium | reverse complement strand
ATCTCCCTGAACACAGGAGCTCCTTTCGCACCGTTCGGACGTACTCCCTATGTCCAGTTAGAACAGAAACTCAATGACGGCTGGTCCATTTCAGCAGCCGGCATTTGGCAGATGCAGTATCCTTCCTGCGGCCCTAACGGCGCTTCCGCAGATTATATCAAGAATTCAGGAATCCCTGAGCTCTATTTCGCCCTCAGCCGTTCTTATGGCAACACATTGTTCAGGGTTGGAGCAGACTTCCTTTCCCTCAAGCCATTCGTAGGAGGAAAGAGGCTTAACGAGGCCGCCGCATTCGTATATGGCCAGTACAAGGAAGGCCTGTTCACCGCAAAGGTTAAATCCACATTTGCCCAGGACGGTTCCCAGATGAACCTTAACGGAGGTTACGCCGTTACCGCTTCTTCCATTTCCCTTAACAACAAGGAGTGGGAGTTCACTCCAACCCGCAACTCTTCCACCTGGATGAGCCTCTCCTATGGATCCGCCTGGCAGGCAGTTCTCTTTGCAGGATACGTGAAGAACTTTGGTACGGCAAAGGAAGTTGCCGGCTCAGACGCTTTCTACTTCTCAAAGAACAGCTACAAGCAGATGCGCCAGATGTACAGGCTTTCTCCTACCATCATCCGCAATATGGGCAAGGTTGCCCTGGCTCTTGAGTGCGAGATCACCAGCGTAGAGTACGGCTCCGTCCTTGACAAGGCTACCGGCCTCTATCAGGTTACCGGAACCAATGACGGATGGCTTACCAACACCCGTCTGCAGGCTATGCTCAAGTACACATTCTAACATACAGATAGATGAAGAAACTCTTTTTAGTATTGCTTTTTGCAATATCAGCCCTTACGCTGGCTTCCTGCGCAGGCAAGAAAGCCCCCAAGGAGCTTGAGATCTCATTCAACTACACCAAGCAGGCGGGCCCGGGTTCTAACCAGTATGCCGTTTGGATTGAGAATGAGGCTGGTGCAGTGGTTAAGACCCTGTTCGTGACTGCGTTCACGACAAAGGGTCGCTCACGCGCGGGCCAGCCGGCCCAGAGAGGCTACACCTTCCGTCCAACCTGCGTCCCAACGTGGGTGAAGGCCGTCAAGGCTGAGAGCCTCAGCGACGCCCAGATGGATGCATTCACCGGAGCCACCCCGGCTTCCAGCGGAGTGCAGACCTTCACCTGGGACTTTACGGACCAGGACGGCAAGGTCGTTCCTGCCGGTAACTACAAGGTTTACCTTCAGGCAACTTACCTGAATGAAGGTATCGTTACTTACTGCGGGGAGTTCTCTTCAAAGGATACCGGGCCCCTGGCCCTGAAAGAAACCTTCGAGGCGGACGAACAGCGGAACAAGGATATGATAACAGAAGTAAAGGCAGAGCTCAGATAGCCCTGCCTTTTCTTTTTAATGCTCTTCCCAGTATTTTTCCAGGCGGGTGGCTTCCTCCTCCGTTATCTGGATTACGGTGCCGTGCTTGGGCGATACAAAGTTGGTGGCCTTCATAGGGCTGCCTTCCTGGTTGAAGTGCCCTATGTCAGTGAAGTTGACAAAGTCTGTTGTCTCCGCAAATCCAAAGTTGCTTGGACGAAGGCTGAACGAGTCATACATAAGCACCCACTTGTCCTCTCCTATCCTCTTCCACATATTGGGGGCCTCGCAGGCCCTGGGCTCCTTGTCTACGAAGTCAGGTTCATAGACGTAGTCCCTGTTAATGTAGTTTGAGAATGCCTTCTTGACTCCGCTCTTGCCTGTCTGGGCAACATAGGTCATACAGTATCGGCCGTCAGGCATAGGATAGATGTCGGCATCAAGTATCTGAACCTTAGGGTCCGGGTACTTGAACAGTATCTGGGGTTCGGTGACGAACTTGGTGAAGTCATCGTCAGTGTATGCGTAGTACAGGTTGGTGAGGCCGTTGCCAAGGCGTACCGTGAAGTAGACAATCATCTTTTTCTCTACGGGGTCGTAGATGGTCTGGGGAGCCCAGGCGCATCCAAGGTTGCCGAAGTGCTCAGGGAAGGCCAGGTCTATGCGGTAGTCACTTACGGTCCAGTTGATAAGGTCGAAGGACTTCATAAGGACAAGGCAGCGGTTGTTGCCCCAGCCGTATTCGTTCTCAGGTCTCTGCCACTGGGTGTCCCTGTAGCCGAAGCGCCTTCCGTTAAGGTGAAGGTCCGTCATTGACAGGTAGAACGCGCCGTCAGGGCCGCGGGTGATGTGCGGGTCGCGGACGCCTTTCTGCTCCGCCACCTCCTTGCCGTCTATCACGGGCTGGCCGTCGTTTACGGCGGTGAAGGTATATCCGTCACGGCTGGTGGCAAAGAAGATGCTGTGGGTGGGATCGCTGAAAAACACAAACAGGTAGGCCCCCATATCCTTTTCAGTGGGGACCTTGTGGCCATTGCACGATAAAAGCATCCCGCTTGCGAGGAGCAGGATGCAGTAAATGAACTTTCTCATTGAGAACTATTTCAAAATCTTGTACTTGCCTATGTAAGGAAGCTCCTTTGCCTTGCCCTGGGCGGCGTTGATGATGCCGATGAGGGCGAAGATGAAGACTACTACGTCAAGGATCCAGCCGATGAATCCAAGATGGATCCTGGAGAGGATTGAGCTCACGATGCTTACAAGGATTGCAACAATGAAAAGGACAATTCCCTGATTGGTGTATATCTTAAGCAATGTGCATCTCTTCGGGGCTCCGTCGATGTCGGCGAACCTCATGTCGGTAATCCTCAATGTGGAAGGATCAATCTTGCTGTTCATTTTAGTCTTAATATTATGGAAGCTCTTAATTATCAAGTGAATGGAATCGACATGCCGCCATCGACAGGGATGTCGGTTCCGGTGATATAACCACCCTCCTTGGAGCAAAGGAGAAGGATTGTCGCCGCAATCTCATCCGGCTGGCCGATATAACCCACCGGGATGGAATTCTCGATCTTCTTCCTATACGCCGGATTGGAGAGCGCTTCAACATTGCGTATGGTCTCTATGCAGCCAGGAGCGACATTATTGATGTTGATGCCATCCGCTGCAAGCTGGACCGAGAGGGTCAGCACAAGATTGCGTATGCCGGCTTTCGAGGCGGCATAGACGGCCATGGCGGTGTTCGGGCGGTATTGCTGGACGCTTCCGATTGTGACAATCCTGCCCCAATGTTTTTCCCTCATTCCGGGAACGCAGGCCTGGATAAGAGCTAGAGTGGCGTAAAGATTGACCCTCATCTGGAAATCAAACTCTTCCACAGGAATGTTCTCCCAAGCGTTCCTGATCTGCACGGACGCATTCAAGACAAGGATGTCAACAGTTATGTCGTTCTCTTTCATGAACGCCTCGAAATCCGCTTTAACAGTAGGTTTTGACAGGTCATATTTCCATGTCAGGAAATCCGCTCCCTGAGCCTTGAGTTCCTCTATGGTCTTGGCGGCAACCTCGTCATTGGACCGCCAATTGATTATCACCTTGGCACCCTGCTTGGCGAGCAGCAAGGCGGTGGACTTTCCGATGCCTTGGCCGCTACCGGTGATGAGCGCCGTTTTTCCTTTTAGATCAAACATTTCCGTATATTATTTTGTTGTAACCATGTCTTTCTTGGCTGTGAACACCAAGGCCATTATTATACACGCCGCTCCGGCCAAAGCGAAAATAGCTAGCGAGGCGAAAGCGGTCCTGATTGAGAAGGCATCGCTCAAAAGGCCCATCACAAGGGGACCGAGAGCTCCGAAAAGACAACCGCCGCTTCCGAATATTCCAGTTGCCATGGCCCTGTATTTAGGGTCTATAACCTCGAGAAGAGCGGCGTAAAGGTTGGAATCGTAAACTCCTGTCGCAAAGCCGAAAAGAAGGATTGTGATGATCATCACCGTCAAACCGGTGGCTTTGGACATGATCAATATGAAGGGGATACAGAGCAATATTCCCGCAAGTTCCACCTCAAAACGGATGGTCTGCCTTTTGGGTTTCATGCGGTCAGAGAACCTTCCAGCCAAAGTGACTCCGACAAAAGCTCCGAGATAGAACCAGAATATGCCGTGGAACACGGCTGTAAGGGGAGCCATCTCAGGGAAAGCCCTCATCATGAAAACAGGGGTCCAGAGCTTGACTCCGTAAAGGGCGAAGAAATAGAATCCGAGGGCGGCCATCATCCAAAGGGCTGTCGGCTTCGAGAAGAACGCCGCAAGTGCCTTTTTAACAGATACTTCTCCTTTCCCTCCGACATTCGGAGTGTCCCTTAGGAACAGGATCAGCACGATGGTCCATAGGATTCCTATCACACCGAAAACCCAGAAGGACTTTCTCCACCCGTCCGGAGAGTTTCCTGCCAGAGAGCTGGCGGCCAGCGAACAGACCACGATTCCCAGGTATATGGCTCCTTGATATACTCCAAACGCTGTTCCTCGTGTATCATCGTGGAACTGCCCGATAAGGGAAGAGTTGCACGGAGGCATGAGCGACTGTCCCACTCCGTTCATGATACCGTAAGCTATCAGCAGGAGGCCTATCCCTGAGGCGAATCCGGACAATAAGATGCCTATTGAGAATAAAAGACTTCCGATTACCAGGATCCATTTCCTGCGGAAAAAGTCCGCAGCCAGACCAGCGAAGGGCATCATGATGCCGAAAGCCCAGGTGAAGGCACTTCCGACAAGCCCAAGGGAGGTGTCTGAGACGTTTCCGCCAAGAGCCGCCTTTATGTCAGGTAGGACGGCGGCATAGATCTGACGGCTGCCCTGGGCTAGGAAGTACGCCGCGGAAACCAGCGCCAACATGACCCATTTATAGTCAACTTTCTTCATGTGTTTTATATTCTAAAAATAACAAAGATCTTATGTGGCTTATACAAATATAAAATAAGCCCTCCATAAAAAGATAAAATGCGGAACTTTTCATCCCGCATTTTATTTTATAAAACAGATCCTTATTCCTCGAGCAGCGCCATGAAGGCCATCAAAGCGCCCCAATGGTAGAACGTATCGCAATTGCTCCGGTCTCCTCCCTCGCCTGTGATGGCATTCCAATTCTCGTAGATGTAGCCATGGGCATCCCATCCTTTGAGCATAAGCTTCACTGACTTGTCTATAAGAGCCTTCCGCACGGTATCATCCGGATAATTACGGAGACCGAGGTAAACCAGGAAGTTGGTCGGCCCCCAAATACGTCCGCGCCAATAGTTTTGATCTTTGTAAGCGGGATCGTTTTTCGGACTCATCGGGATAACCCACTCGCCCCAAAACTCATTCTCGTTGAGAAGATGCTCCTCGACTATCCTTCTAGCCTGCGTCTTGGTGGCCGCGTCGGCCAAAAGAACATAGAAATTCGTGGCGGAAGTGTGGCGGTTGAATTCCCCTGTATCAGTATTGATATTATAAAACATCCCGTCTTCCTCGCACCAAAATCTCTGGATATTCTTCCTGAAAAAGCTTGCCCTAGCCTCAAGTTCCCTGGCGTCCTTCTTGTGTCCCAATTCCTTGGCTATTAGGGCGAGATACTCGCAATCCATAACATACATCGAAGTCAAACCTACATCCTGCAGATTCAACTGCCCGGTCTGAGGGTTGATCTTGGCCTCGTCGTACATTGAGGAGTTATCCAGCCCGCTCTCCAGAATGGCGTGATTGGTGCTTCCTGAGCCCCTCTCGCCAAGACGTATCCTGACAAGATCGCTACCCCAGCAAAACAAGCCATCCGTCTGACGAGCCTCCGGCCACCATTTGTTCCACGTCAAAAGTCTCGGATACAGCAACTCCAGAAGCCATTTCTCGCCGAAACGCTTGTAGATGTTCCAGACTGCCATCGACCCCACGGGGGGCTGGGAGCAATCTGAGGTGAGGTTGTCATGGTCGCTTCTGGATTTCGGGACGAAACCGCATTCATCAATGGATTTGGTAAGCTCAACCACATTACTGTAAGCAAGTTCCCGGCTAACCTTCGAGAACATGAATGAAGCAAAATATGTGTCCCAGTCAAACAAGACGAATCCACCATAATCCGGCACCATGCTCCACCTTAGGTTCCAATTCCTGCTCACCGGCGTCACGACCACATTATCACCAGGATCGTAAATGGTATCCCAGCTGAGGATACTATGAATGGCCCGGTACAATTCCCTGTTGCTGCCATATTGATCGCACATTCCATCGAACAAGAGCTTCTTCTCCTTGAGGATATTGTCCGCCTCATTGACAGTCAATGGTTTCCCTGTATAAATCAGGACCGGACTTCCGGCGTCACAATAATAACAACCATCATCATAACTTAATCCCTCACCTATGATTCCGCCGTCCATTTTGACATGCTTGTCATAAGTCTCAAAATGGAAAGACGAAACCTCGTCGTGAGAATACCTATCCCTTCCCGTAATGTGGTTAAAGTTCGGCCAGGCATATTCAGCTTTGATCCTGAGCTTGCCTGAGGAGGCGGAATTGTCGTTTTTGGGAGTCAAGAGCATGATGAGGCGATCCCCTTCCGAAGTCGAGCGAAGCTTGACAGACACTCCGTGCCAGGTGGCGTCAACTTCTGAATATGAATTGTCAATCACATGATCATAGGGATGGACATACGCCGCATCCTTGCGGGGATTTCCGGCCCTCAAATCATCAGCCACAATGCCATCTCCATCCACCAATGCCACTTTAACTGAGAACGCCTCGGGAAGATAAAGCTGTGTGAACATGCTCCTGGTGTCCCAGGTGTTCCACCCGGTTCTCAGGCTGTCAAGCATTCTGTAATAATGCCTGACGGGCATCTCACCATCGGGCTTCCTGGCCAGACCGAGAACCGGAATAGCCAGGCACAGCACGATGGAGATGATCAGCTTTCTATTCATTATTCACTAATGGATTAGATCGCGAACTTCAATGCGACAGGCTCCTGTTTCAGTCCTTTAGGAAGCTTAACGGTCACCTTTCCGTCCTTTACGGTAGCCTTGACCTTCTTGCCATTGTTGAGAATGGTAACCTTGCCGCCCTTGGGAAGGTTTCCGCTCCAAGAAAGGATCCCGGGAAGAGTCTCCTCGTCCTTCAGAGCATAGATCGCATATAGTGTCTGCCCGTCCTTGGAGGCATTGAACCAGATGTCACCATCATTGTAATCCTTGGTGATACGGGTTGAGTATATCGCCTCTCCGCAGCGACCGAGCCACTCCCCGATTTCCTCAAGGATCGGAATAGCCTTGTCTTCAATAAGTCCCTCAGGCGTAGGCCCGACGCCAAGTGCGAGGCATCCGCCCTTGGCCGTGATCTCAAGCTCGGTCAGGCTCATGCGGGCCACCTCATAGTCGCCCATGTGCTCCAGCGTCGCAATGGCACGCTCGCATGCCGCGGGCGTGGGGAGCGAGCAGCCCATCTTGGCGATGCCCTCCGTGCACGACTCGATGTACGGACGCAGCCGATGTACCTGCGACATTCCCTCACGGTTGAACACCAGGCGACGACCAAAGCGGGCCACGCGACGCACCTTTCGCCCGACGCCCTTGAGGTTGAGGACCCACGCGCTGTGCAGCGAGCGCTGCACGCTGCCCTTGTCACCGCTGTTGCCACCGTTGGCCAGGGGGATGC
>ONSC01000070.1 GCA_900320365.1 uncultured Bacteroidales bacterium | reverse complement strand
AAGATATCATGGACGGAAGTACGGCCGAGAATTCTCTCTCCGAGAGACTCGACGACTTCGTCCTTGTTCTTGATAGCTGTAGCAATAAGGCCCCTGAGGGTGCCGCAGTCCTCTTCAGTGATGATAACGTCGTGGGAGACGTCCACGAGACGACGGGTCAGGTAACCTGCATCCGCAGTCTTGAGGGCGGTATCGGCAAGACCCTTACGGGCACCGTGGGTCGAGATGAAGTATTCGAGCACCGTCATACCTTCCTTAAGGTTGGAGACGATAGGGTTCTCGATAATCTCAGCTCCGGCAGCTCCTGACTTCTGCGGCTTTGCCATAAGGCCTCGCATTCCGCAGAGCTGTTTGATCTGCTGGGTTGATCCGCGGGCTCCCGAGTCGAGCATCATGTATACAGGGTTGAATCCCTGCTGGTCGGCGGAAATCTGCTTTTCGACGATGCTTGTAAGCTTGTTGTCCGTAGCAGTCCAGAGGTCGATGACCTTGTTGTAACGCTCGTTGTTCGTGATGAAACCCATAGCGTAGTTGTTCTTGACTTCCTCGACCTGCTTGTAACCCTGCTCGATGAGGTCGGTCTTCTCCTGAGGGATGATGACATCCCCGAGGTTGAAGGATATACCGGCACGGAAAGCCTGGTCGTAACCAAGGTTCTTGATGTCGTCCAGGAACTGGGCTGTGCGGGTCACACCGGTGTTCTTGATGACCTCGGTGATGATCTTACGCAGAGGCTTCTTTCCAAGCACCTCGTTGACATAGGGAACTTCCTCGGGAACATACTGGTTGACGATAATCCTACCGGCTGTCGTCTGGACCATGTGCTCACCCTTGGAGGGATCCTGCTTGTCGACAGGGAGTCTTACTCCGATCTTGGCGTGCATGTCGATCGCCTTCTCATTGTAGGCGACGATGACTTCCTCAGGGCCGTAGAAGTTCATTCCCTCACCCTTGGCGCCGGGACGGATCTTCGTGATGTAGTACAGACCGAGCACCATATCCTGTGAAGGAACGGTGATAGGGGTACCGTTGGCGGGGTTGAGGATGTTCTGCGAGCCGAGCATCAGCAGCTGGGCCTCCATGATCGCGGCGTTGCCGAGCGGGAGGTGGACAGCCATCTGGTCACCATCGAAGTCAGCGTTGAAAGCGGTACAGGCGAGAGGGTGGAGCTGGATGGCTTTTCCCTCGATCATCCTGGGCTGGAAAGCCTGGATACCAAGCCTGTGGAGGGTCGGAGCGCGGTTCAGGAGAACCGGGTGGCCCTTCATGACATTCTCGAGGATGTCCCAAATGACGGGATCCCTTCTATCGACGATCTTCTTCGCGGACTTGACAGTCTTGACGATACCGCGCTCAATGAGCTTACGGATGATGAACGGCTTATAGAGCTCAGCGGCCATGAACTTCGGAAGACCGCACTCGTGCATATTCAGCTCAGGTCCGACAACGATGACGGAACGGGCGGAATAGTCGACACGCTTTCCGAGGAGGTTCTGGCGGAAGCGACCCTGTTTTCCCTTGAGGGAATCGGACAGGGACTTCAGAGCCCTGTTGGTCTCGCTCTTGACGGCGCTGGACTTCTTGGAGTTGTCAAACAGAGAGTCGACAGCTTCCTGAAGCATACGCTTCTCATTGCGGAGAATGACCTCGGGAGCCTTGATCTCGATGAGCTTCTTCAGACGGTTATTCCTGATAATGACCCTACGGTAAAGGTCGTTGAGGTCGGTGGTGGCGAAACGGCCTCCATCGAGCGGAACCAAAGGACGGAGATCCGGCGGAATGACGGGGATGACCTTCATGATCATCCATTCCGGACGGTTGATGTCCTTGGACTCGAGGAACCACTTCACAACGCTGAGCCTCTTGAGAATCTCAGTCTTGCGCTGCTGTGAAGTCTCTGTGAACATGCTCTGGCCCCATCTTGGCCACGAACTTGGCGGGATCACCGTCAGGAAGGTTGCCATTCTCAGGGAGCCTAGCGAGAATGTCGAGATACTCGTCCTCGGAGAGGAGCTCCATCTTCTCGACACCGCTGTCACCAGGGTTGACGACTATGTACTTCTCATAGTAGATAACTGACTCGAGTTTCTTCGCGGGAAGCCCGAGAAGAGCGGAGATCTTGTTAGGAGCGGACTTGAAGTACCAGATATGGGCCACGGGAACAGTCAGGGAAATATGTCCCATCCTCTCCCTGCGGACCTTCTTCTCGGTCACCTCGACACCACACCTGTCGCAGACGATTCCGCGGTAGCGGATCCTCTTGTATTTTCCGCAGTAGCACTCATAGTCCTTGGTCGGTCCGAAAATCTTCTCGCAGAACAGGCCATCCCTCTCGGGCTTGTAAGTTCTGTAGTTGACGGTCTCCGGCTTGAGGACCTCGCCACATGACCTTGCGGAGATGTCCTCCGGAGAGGCCAGGGAGATGCTGATCCTGGAGAAATTGCTCTTTACCTTGTTTTCCTTATTATTGAAAGTAGGCATATTCTTGGATATGTTATCTTAAACTTGAGATTAGTCCAAAGTGACCTTGAGACCGAGTCCGCGAAGCTCGTGGAGGAGCACGTTGAGGGATTCGGGGATGCCGGCGTTAGGCATCGGGTCTCCCTTGACGATGGCCTCGTAAGTCTTCGAGCGTCCTGTGACGTCGTCTGACTTGACGGTGAGGATCTCCTGGAGGGCGTTGGCGGCTCCGAAAGCCTCGAGAGCCCAGACCTCCATTTCTCCGAATCGCTGACCTCCGAACTGCGCCTTTCCACCGAGCGGCTGCTGGGTGATGAGCGAGTAAGGACCGATCGAACGGGCGTGCATCTTATCATCGACCATATGGCCGAGCTTGATCATGTAGATCACTCCGACAGTGGCGGGCTGGTCGAACCAGTCACCGGTGCCGCCGTCACGAAGACGTGTCTTGCCATATCTGGGAACTCCGGCCTTGTCGGTGTAGTCGCAGATGTCAGTAATGCTCGCGCCATCGAAAATCGGGGTGCTGAACTTGAGTCCGAGCCTTGAGCCGGCCCAACCGAGAACAGTCTCGTAGATCTGGCCCAGGTTCATACGTGAAGGCACACCCAGAGGGTTCAGGACGATGTCCACAGGGGTTCCGTCCTCGAGGAACGGCATGTCTTCCTGACGGACGATCTTAGCCACGATACCCTTGTTTCCGTGACGTCCAGCCATCTTGTCACCGACAGTGATCTTCCTCTTCTTGGCGATGTAGACCTTCGCGAGCTGCATGACGCCGTTCGGAAGCTCGTCACCGACCTTCACCTTGTCCATCTGCCTCTTGCATTCAGCCTCAGAAACCTTATAGGTGATGCAATAGTTGTTGATGAGGGACTGGATGAGGGCGTTAGTGCCCTTGTCGGAAGTCCACTTGCTGGAGTTGATATTCTGGAAGTCTATCTCCTTGAGTTTCTCGACAGTGATGTCTTTGCCCTTGGGGATGATCTCGACTCCGTAGAGATCGCTGATACCGGCGCTCTTCTTGCCTTTGACAAGAACCTCAAGCCTACCAAGGAAGTCGGAGTAAAGCTTCGCGGCTTTCTTGTCGAAATCCTCCTGGATGAGCTCCAGACGGGCTTTCTGGTCGGAACGGGCGTTTCTCCTGCCGCTTTCCTTGGAAGCCTTGGCATAGAGGGCGGTCTTGATCACGGTACCGCTGAGTGAAGGATTGGCCTTCAGGGAAGCGTCCTTGACATCACCAGCCTTGTCTCCGAATATGGCCTTGAGGAGCTTCTCCTCAGGGGAAGGATCGCTCTCACCCTTAGGGGTGATCTTACCGATCATGATGTCACCGGGCTCGACATGGGCTCCGATGCGGATGATACCCTGCTTGTCAAGATCCTTGGTGGCGTCCTCGCTGACATTAGGAATGTCGGCGGTGAGCTCCTCCATTGAGGATGTCCCACTTGACCATCTCTTCGGAAAGAACGATAGCGTCCTCATAGTTGTAACCCTTCCAAGGCATGAAAGCGACCTTGAGGTTGCGTCCAAGAGCGAGCTCACCGTTCTGGGTGGCATATCCCTCAGTCAGAACCTGGCCAGCCTCCACCTTGTCGCCCTTGCGGACGATAGGCTTCAGAGTGACCACCGTGCTCTGGTTGGTTCTCCTATATATAGGAAGGTTATAGACGGTCTCCTCAGGACTGAAGGACACGAACTTCTCGTCGTCTGTCCTGGTGTACTTGATCCTGATCTCCTTGGCGTCGACATAAGTCACGACACCCTTACGCTCGGCGATGAACTGTGTCCTTGAGTCGAGGCATACCCTCTCCTCCAGACCGGTACCCACGATAGGGGACTCGGGCGAGAGAAGCGGAACAGCCTGACGCATCATGTTCGCTCCCATGAGGGCGCGGTGGGCGTCATCGTGCTCAAGGAAAGGAATGAGTGATGCGGCGACAGATGCCATCTGGTTAGGAGCGACGTCCATGTAGTCCACCTGCTCCTTGGAGACGACAGGGAAGTCGGCCTCAAGGCGGCACTGGATACGGTCGTCGGTGATCTCACCGTTGTCATCCATCTTGACCTTGGCCAGGGAGACATATTTATTCTCCTCCTCCTCGGCGGACATGTAATGCCAGCCCTTGGCGGTCAGGTCAACCTTACCATCCTTGACCTCGCGGTACGGAGTCTCGATGAAACCAAGCTGGTTGATCCTCGCGTAAACGCAAAGTGAGGAGATAAGTCCGATGTTCGGTCCTTCAGGCGACTCGATAGGGCAGAGGCGTCCGTAATGAGTGTAGTGAACGTCTCGGACTTCGAATCCAGCCCTGTCCCTGGAGAGACCTCCGGGGCCGAGAGCTGAGAGACGACGCTTGTGCGTGATCTCAGCCAGAGGGTTGGTCTGGTCCATGAACTGGGACAACTGGCTCGTTCCGAAGAATGAGTTGATCACGGAAGACAGGGTCTTCGCGTTGATCAGGTCGATAGGGTTGAACTGCTCGCTGTCGCGGACGTTCATCCTCTCACGGATGGTTCTGGCCATCCTGGAGAGACCCACGCTGAACTGGTTGGCCAGCTGCTCTCCCACGGTGCGGACGCGCCTGTTGCTCAGGTGGTCGATATCGTCGACAGTGGCCTTGGAGTTAATGAGCTGGATGAGATACTTGATGATCTCGATTATGTCGTTGTTTGTCAGCACCCTGACCTCGGGATCTGTGGAGAGGCCGAGTTTCTTGTTCAGGCGGAACCTTCCGACAATGCCCAGATCATACCTCTTCTCGGAGAAGAAGAGCTTGTCGATGACATCCCTGGCAGTCGCCTCATCCGGCGGTTCAGAGTTGCGAAGCTGTTTGTAGATATAGTTGACAGCCTCGATCTCCGTGTTGGTCGGATCTTTCTGGAGGGTGTTGTAGATGATGGCGTACTCGTTGGAGTTGGCCTCGTCTTTCTGGAGGAATATGGTCTTGACGTCTGTGTCACCGATTTTCTCGATGGTGTCGTCGTCGAGGACCTCGCCTCTCTCAACGATAGCCACAGTCCTCTCAATGGGGATGACTTCTCCGGTGTCCTCGTCCTCAAAGTCTTCCATCCAAGTCTTCAGAACCTTGGCGGCGAGCTTCCTGCCCTTGTTCTCGGCGAGAACCTCAGGAGTGGCCTCGATTTCGTCAGCGAGTCCGAAGATGTCTATGATGTCTTTGTCCGAATTATATCCGATCGCCCTGAGAAGCGTGGTGACCGGCAACTTTTTCTTTCGGTCGATGTAGGCGTACATGACATTGTTGATGTCAGTCGCGAACTCGATCCAGGATCCTTTGAAGGGGATGATTCTGGCGGAGTACAGCTTGGTGCCGTTCGCATGCATGCTCTGGTCAAAGAACACGCCTGGCGAGCGGTGGAGCTGGGATACGATTATCCTTTCCGATCCGTTGATGACGAATGTGCCGGCAGGTGTCATGTATGGAATATTGCCGAGATACACATCCTGGACCCTTGTGTCGAAGTCCTCGTGCTCCGGATCAGTGCACGAAAGGCGGAGTTTTGCCTTCAGAGGAACATTGTAGGTAAGCCCTCTCTCAAGACACTCCTCGATAGAATACTGGGGAGGGTCGATGAAATAGTCGATAAACTCGAGCTTGTAGTTGTTCCTCGTATCCTCGATCGGGAATATCTCCTGGAACACCTGGAAAAGACCCTCGTCTTTTCTGCTCTCAGGCGTTGTCTCCAGCTGGAAGAAATCCTTGAATGATTTCAGCTGAACTTCCAGAAGGTCAGGATATTCCAGAATCTTGGATGTAGCGAACATTATTCGCTTGTTGTTAGTCTTTTTTGACATGTTCTGCCTTTAGGAAATGGGGAAAAACTTTATACGACAAAAAGGTTTAGAGCCCACTAGGCTCTAAACCTGAAGATAATCCCGCAAGCGGGAAGCTGTTTATTTGACCTCAACTTCGGCGCCTGCCTCCTCGAGGGCAGCCTTCAGTTGCTCAGCTTCAGCCTTGGAGACCTTCTCCTTAACGGTAGCGGGGGCTCCGTCAACGAGATCCTTAGCTTCCTTCAGTCCGAGACCAAGAGCTTCCTTGACGGCCTTGATGACCTGGAGCTTAGCCTGACCAGCGGAGGTGAGGACAACGTCAAACTCGGTCTGCTCAGCGGGGCCAGCCTCAGCGGCCACGGCGGGACCAGCGACTGCGACAGCGGCTGCCGCGGGCTCGATACCATACTCTTCCTTAAGAACCTTAGCGAGTTCCTGAACGTCTTTCACGGAGAGGTTAACCAACTCTTCCGCAAGTGCTTTTACATCTGCCATAATTGATAATTTTTGAATTGTTTATTGTTATTATTATTCTTTTTCCGAGAGAGTCTTGACAAGACCCGCGATCGTCTGTCCGCCGCCATTCTGGAGAGCGGAAATGACGTTGCGCATAGGAGCCTGGAGGAGGGAGATGATGTCTCCGATGAGCTCTTCCTTGGACTTGATAGCGCAGAGTTCCTCGAGCTTGTCAGCTCCGATGAAAGCGCACTCCTGGACGTAAGCGCCCTTGAGCTCAGGCTTCTCGCCGAGTTCCTTCTGGAGCTTCTTGATGAGCTTCGCGGGGGCGTTAGGAGATTCGCTGAACATGACGGCCGTGTTGCCTTCGAGGATAGGGAGGATAGCCTGAAGCTCCTCGTTCTCGATGCCCTTGATGACGTGAGCGAACAGGGTGTTCTTCACGACATTGAGCTTGATTCCCTGCTCAAAGCAGGCACGGCGGAGTTTGACGGTGTTCTCAGCATTCAGTCCCTCAATGTTGGTGAGGTAGAAGTTAGGATACTGCTGGAGCTGCGCTGAGATGCTTTCAATAATCTGAGATTTGAGTTCTTTTTTCATGACTTGATCGCTTTTTAGTCAGCGCTACCGCTAATGAATGCTTTGACATCTATTCTAAGGGCGGGACTCATGGTGGTGCAAAGGGTAGCACCCTTCATGTATGTGCCCTTGAGGGTCTGGGGCTTGAGTTTCAGGACCTCATTCAGGAACGCGGCAGCGTTCTCGCAGATCTGCTGCGGGGTGAAAGAGACCTTACCGATCCCAGTGTGGATGATACCGGTCTTGTCGACCTTGAAGTCGATCTTTCCGGCCTTCACATCCTTGACCGCGTTTCCAACCTCCATGGTGACCGTGCCGGTCTTGGGGTTAGGCATAAGTCCGCGGGGACCCAGGATACGACCGAGAGCACCGACCTTGGCCATGACTGAAGGGGTGCAGATGATGACATCAACATCGGTCCAACCGGCCTTGATCTTCTCGACATACTCATCGAGTCCGACATAGTCGGCGCCAGCCTCTTTAGCCTCATTTTCCTTATCGGGGGTGCAGAGCACAAGGACCCTGACGACCTTACCGGTTCCGTGAGGAAGGGTGACAACGCCACGGATCATCTGGTTGGCCTTACGAGGATCAACACCGAGGTTCGTGGTGATCTCGACTGTGGAGTCGAATTTGGTGTAAGTAATGTCCTTCAGCATTTCACATGCCTCGGCGAGAGTGTAAAGTTTGGAGGAGTCGTACTTTTCGGCGACCGCCTTCTGGTTTTTCGTTATTCTACCCATGTCGCGTGTGAAATTTTAAAGGTTCTCAGGAAATTCTCCGGTGACCTTGATACCCATGCTCCTCGCTGTTCCGGCGACCATCTTCATCGCGGAAGCGAGAGTGAAAGCATTAAGGTCAGGCATTTTGCCTTCGGCGATAGCCTTCACCTGATCCCAGGTGATAGTGGCGACCTTCCTTCTGTTGGGCTCACCAGATCCTTTCTGGAGCTTGGCGGCCTCCTTAAGAGAGATAGCCACAGGCGGCTGCTTGACTTCGAACGAGAAGGACTTGTCCGAGTAAACGGTGATAACTACAGGCAGAATCTTGCCGGCGGCAGCTTGCGTCGCGGCATTGAACTGCTTGCAGAAGTCCATGATGTTCAAGCCTTTGGAACCGAGTGCCGGTCCCACCGGAGGTGCAGGATTCGCAGCTCCCGCTTTAATTTGGAGCTTGATAAATCCGGTAACTTCTTTTGCCATGATTGTCTGTTATTCTTTTGTTACTTGAGTAAAGCTGAGTTCCAGCAGAGTCTTCCTGCCGAAAATCACAACTATCACCTTGAGTTTGCTTCGATCCTCTTCGATGGCGTCCACTGTTCCGCTGAAACCGCTGAACGGGCCGTCGGTGATTCTCACAGACTCGCCGAGCTCGAAGTTAACCTCCGTCTCGACGGGATTGTCCACATTCTGGTCTTGATTGCCGATGATGAACTGGGCCTCCTCATCACGAATCGGCACAGGCACCCTTTCGGTGAGAGATCCGGTAGTCTTTTTCTCTGTCAGGAAGCCGGACATCCCGGGGATGTCGTTGCGGATGATAAACTCAAGTTCCGGGCTAAGCTCGGCCTGGATAAGAACATAACCAGGATAAAGCAGCCTTTCGACCACTTTCCTTTTGCCGTTCTTAGTCACAATCTCGCGCTTGACCGGAACGAGTACTTGAGCGACTTGGTCTCTCAAGTTGAACCGCTCGATCTCTTTCTCAAGATACTCGGCGGCCTTCTTCTCTTTGCTTCCAGCTGTCCTTAGGACATACCATTTCATGTCACCCATGGTAATCGAAAAATTACAACGTGTAAATCGCTGTCATGAGATGCTCGAAAGCGAAGTCGATTACGAAGAGAACCAGAGCAAGAAGAACAGTCACTACCATGACCAACAGAGCAGAGCTTTGAAGCTTGTTCCAGGACGGCCAGGTGACCTTCTTGGTGAGTTCCACGTAGGACTCTTTGCAATAGTTAATGAACTTTCTCATCTTTGCATTTAATGGATACCGCGGTTTGGAAGCGGGTGCGGCATCTGTTAAACAATTACCAAATCGTAACCTTTGATATTATTAGCAGGGGAAGCAGGATTCGAACCCACATCGACGGTTTTGGAGACCGCTGAACTACCCTTGTTCTATTCCCCTATAAGGTGGCGCTTTTCGGCGCCACCACGATTCCAGTAAGATTACTCAACAATCTTGATCACCTGGCCGGCACCGACGGTACGACCGCCCTCGCGGATAGCGAACTGCTGGCCCTCGTTCATAGCGACAGGGGTGATAAGAGTGACGGTGATCTCGACGTTATCGCCAGGCATGACCATCTCCACACCCTCGGGCAGCATGATCTCACCAGTGACGTCAAGCGTACGGATGAAGAACTGCGGACGATAGTGGTTGTGGAAAGGAGTGTGGCGGCCGCCTTCGTCCTTCTTCAGGACGTAGATCTGAGCCTTGAACACGGTATGAGGAGTGATGGACTTGGGTTTGGCCACGACCTCACCTCTCTTGACTTCCTTCTTGTCGATACCACGGAGGAGGAGACCTACGTTGTCACCAGCCTCACCCTGGTCGAGGAGCTTGCGGAACATCTCGACACCGGTAACGGTGGTCTGACGAGGCTCATCCGTGAAACCGACGAGCTCGACAGGGTCACCAACGTGGATGGTACCAGCCTCGATACGACCGGTAACGACAGTACCACGGCCAGTGATGGAGAAGATGTCCTCGATAGGCATAAGGAAGGGCTTGTCAACCAGACGCTCAGGGAGCGGAATGTAGCTGTCGACAGCGTCCATGAGCTCCATGACCTTATCCTCCCACTTTTTCTCGCCGTTGAGGGCGCCAAGAGCGGAACCACGGATGATGGGGCAGTCCTCATCAAACTGGTAGAAAGCGAGGAGGTCGCGGATCTCCATCTCAACGAGGTCAAGCATTTCCTCATCGTCAACGAGGTCGACCTTGTTCATGAAGACAAGGATCTTAGGGACGTTGACCTGACGGGCGAGCAGGATGTGCTCACGGGTCTGAGGCATAGGACCATCAGTGGAGGCGACAACAAGGATAGCACCGTCCATCTGGGCAGCACCAGTGACCATGTTCTTAACGTAGTCAGCGTGGCCTGGGCAGTCTACGTGAGCATAGTGGCGGTTGGCGGTCTCATACTCGACGTGGGCCGAGTTGATGGTGATACCACGCTCCTTCTCCTCGGGGGCGTTGTCAATCTGGTCGAAGGTCTTGACCTTGTCGGCGTTACCAGCGACTCTCTCAGCGAGAACCTTGGTAATGGCGGCAGTCAAGGTCGTCTTACCGTGGTCAACATGGCCAATTGTACCGATGTTGACATGCGGCTTAGTTCTTTGGAATGTTTCTTTTGCCATAATATTATGAATTAAAAGTTATTACACACAAAATTGAGCCGGTGATGGGATTTGAACTCATGACCTCATCCTTACCAAGGATGCGCTCTACCCCTGAGCTACACCGGCTTTTGTTTGGAGCGGAAGACGAGGTTCGAACTCGCGACCCTCAGCTTGGAAGGCTGATGCTCTACCAACTGAGCTACTTCCGCAAAAATCTGCGATTTTTGCGCTATTGTCGGCTGCGCCTCGGAATACAAACGAGTTTGTCTTTGCTCGGCTTGCACGACAATTCCGCCATGCTTCGCATTGTGGGGGGAGGTGGACTCGAACCACCGAACCCGAAGGAGCGGATTTACAGTCCGCCGCAATTGCCGCTATGCGATCCCCCCAAGTTTCTCTGAAACAGTTCTTTTAGGCTAGAGCCGAAAGAGGGATTCGAACCCACGACCCCGAGATTACAAATCACGTGCTCTGGCCAACTGAGCTATTTCGGCGTTATTTCAAAGACCCCCTTTGACAAAGGGACTGCAAAGATAGGCATTAAATCCGATTCTCCAAAACTTTTTCAATTATTTTTGAAGAGTTCCAGAAGCTCCGAAAATATGCTCTCAGAGTCAAGGCCGCAATTCTTTCTCTGCTCTCCCACAGGGGCTTGGGATATGAAGCGATCCGGAACACCGAGCCCCTTCACGGTGGCTTTCAAACCTCTTGCCGCCGCATATTCACTCACCTCGGAAAACAAGCCTCCCTTGAGAGCCCCATCCTCGATGGTGAGGATCACCTTGGCTGCCGCGACCTCCTCCATCAACTCGGTGTCGAAGGGCTTAAGGAACCTCATGTTGTACACGCTCGGCCTTTTCCCTATCTCCTTTTCGAGTCTCATCGCGGCCTCGACAGCACGGTGGACAACTGGTCCAAGCGCCAGGATTGCCACATCTTCTCCATTCAGGAGTTTCTCGCCCTTCCCGATCTCAACCGGAGAAGGTTCTTCCTCTCTCCATTCCACCCCTTCTCCCAATCCTCTGGGATACCTTATTATATAAGGGCCTTCTTTGACCTCCAAACCCTTGTACAACAGATCCTTCAGTTCTTTCTCGTCTTTAGGGGCGGCGATCACGGTGTCGGGCACGCCTCTCATCGAGCTCATGTCGAAAACACCTTGATGGGTGGCGCCATCCTCTCCAACCAGCCCAGCCCTGTCCAGGCAAAGAATGACTGGCAGCTTCTGGAGGGCCACATCGTGGATGATCTCGTCGTAAGCCCTTTGGGCGAAGGTGGAATAGATGCAGCAATATGGCTTCATGCCGCCAGCGGCGAGTCCCGCGGCGAAAGTCACCGCATGCTCCTCGGCTATCCCCACATCAAAAAACCTGTCCGGGAACTCTCTCGCGAAAGCGGTCATGCCGCTTCCCGTGGCCATGGCTGGAGTGATACCGACCACTTTCGGGTCTTTCCTAGCCAGTTCACGCAAAACCTCGCCAAACACATCCTGGTAGCGGTCGGCTTTATATGGTCCCGACAACCTTTTGCCGGTTTCTGGCTCAAACTTTCCAGGGGCATGCCAAGTGGTCGGGTCCTCCTCCGCCGGAGTATATCCCTTGCCCTTTACAGTGCAAGTGTGTAATATTTTAGGTCCCTTGATACCTTTCAGCCTGCGCAGGGTGCGCACCACCTCTTCGATGTCATTCCCGTCTATAGGACCGAAATACCTGAAACCGAAGGCCTCGAACAAATCACCTCCTGATTTGCCGACCAGACTGGCTTTGGTGTTCCTGACCTTTCTTTGAATCCAGTTACGGAACCTACTGGATCCCAGCTTGTTCCAGATGTGGGTCTTGATTTTGTTGTAGGCCGGGTCGGTGGTGAAGCTCAAGAGATAGGAATGGAGCGCCCCGCGGTTGCCGTCGATGGCCATCTCGTTGTCATTGAGGACTATGAGAATATCCTCGTCACTGTCTCCGGCGTTATTCAGTCCCTCGAGGGCAAGCCCGCCTGTCATGGCTCCGTCTCCTATCATCGCGATGGTTTTCTGGCTTTTGCCCGCCAACTTGGCGGCTCTGGCGAGGCCCAACGCGGCTGAGATGGAGGTGGAGGCATGTCCTGCCCCGAACACATCGTATGGACTCTCAGACCTGTTCGGGAAACCGCTGAGACCGTCTGCCATGCGGTTTTTCTTGAATTCTTCCTTCCTGCCCGTCAATATCTTATGGGCATAGGCCTGATGACCCACGTCGAAGACAATCTTGTCGGAGGGGGTGTCGAATACATAATGGAGACCGACTATGAGCTCCACCGCTCCAAGGCTGGAGGCGAGGTGGCCGGGATTGCTCGAGCAGCAGTTGACTATATATTCACGGATCTCGCCACAGAGGGTCTTCAGCCCGTCGGTGTCGAGTCCACGGATGTCCTCCGGATAATTAACGCTGTCGAGAATGTTGCTCATCTTAGCTGACTTGGATGGCAAAGGTACGATTTTATTCTCGGGAATCCTTGTATTCGCAGGATTTGTGTTAATTTTGTCCTCGTTAAAACAATATGATTTATGTCTGAGACTTCTGTCAAAACCACTTTGAGGGATTCGGCGGCAATGAGGTGGATAGCCCTCCTGCTGCTTGCCCTCGGCATGTTCTGCGCCTACATTTTCATGGATATTCTTTCACCGATCAAGGACTTGATGGAATCCACAAGAGGATGGGATTCCAAGGCCTTCGGTACTATGGAGGGCGCTGAGACGTTCTTGAACGTATTTGTGTTCTTCCTGATATTCGCCGGAATCATTCTGGACAAGATGGGCGTCCGCTTCACTGCGGTGCTCTCAGGTGCCGTCATGCTTCTGGGCGGCGCGATAAAGTATTACGCCATCAGCGAGTCGTTCATGGGATCCGGCTTTGAGAGCTGGTTCACGAACAATCTCAACTGGCACACCGGAATAGGTTTCATTGACGACATCCTGCCGTTCTACCAGAATATGCCTGCCTCAGCAAAGCTTGCCGCCCTGGGTTTCATGATCTTCGGTTGCGGTTGTGAGATGGCTGGAATTACCGTGAGCAGGGGAATTGTCAAATGGTTCAAAGGCCGTGAGACCGCCCTCGCGATGGGTTCTGAGATGGCTCTAGCCCGTCTTGGAGTGGCCACGTGTATGATTTTCTCGCCTTATTTCGCCAAGCTCGGAGGACAGATCAATGTCAGCCGTTCCGTCGCGTTCGGAGTGGTGCTGCTCTGCATCGCATTGATCATGTTCATCACATATTTCTTCATGGACAAGAAACTCGACAGCCAGACAGGCGAGGCGGAAGAGAAAGACGATCCATTCAAGGTTTCTGACATCGGTAAGATTCTTTCCAGCCTTGGATTCTGGCTTGTCGCTCTCCTATGCGTCCTTTATTATTCGGCGATTTTCCCGTTCCAGAAATATGCGGTGAATATGCTCCAGTGCAACCTGACCTTGACCGAGCCGGCCGCCGGTTCATTCTGGGCAGGTGAGGCGGTCACTATCGTCCAGTACATCATCATGCTCATGGTCGCGGTTTGCGCCTTCTCAAGCAACTTCATCAAGAATAACAAGGGACTGAAATACGGGTTGATGGCAGCCGCTATAGTCGCTCTGGTTGTTTATTGCGTGATGGGATTCAAACGCGGTACCGCCGAGACGATATTCGCCGTGTTCCCGCTTCTTGCCGTGGCCATCACTCCTATCCTCGGCAATTATGTGGATCATAAGGGCAAGGCGGCTTCAATGCTGCTTATAGGCTCGATACTCCTTGTCTTCTGCCATCTCACCTTCGCGTTCATCCTGCCTTTGTTCAAGGGCAGCGCTGTGGGCGGAACTATAGTGGCATATGTCACGATCCTCGTTCTTGGAGCCAGCTTCTCCCTGGTCCCCGCAGCTCTGTGGCCTTCAGTTCCCAAGCTTGTGGATGAGAAAATCATCGGATCAGCTTACGCTCTGATCTTCTGGATTCAGAATATCGGACTTTGGCTTTTCCCGATCTTGATCGGCAACGTTCTCACCAGCACCAACGCCCCCGGAACTCCTCCGGATCAGCTGAATTATACCTGGGCACTTGTGATGTTGGCTTGCCTTGGAGTAGCGGCGATGTTGATCGGCCTCTATCTGAAGGTCGTTGACCGCAAGAGGCACCTCGGACTCGAGGAACCGAATATCACGGAATAGGTTTATTGATA
>ONSC01000038.1 GCA_900320365.1 uncultured Bacteroidales bacterium | reverse complement strand
GTCAATGATGGCTCTACTGACGGAACCAGGGATGTTTGCCGGAATCTTCACCCCTTGAAGTACGTTGAGTTTGACCATAATTATGGGCAGACGGCAGCTCTTGACTGTGGGTTCAAAATGGCGACTTGTGATTACGTCGCCGCTCTAGACGGAGATGGTCAGAACATTCCGGGAGATATTCCCAAGATGGTACAGTATCTAGTCGATAACGACCTTGATGTGGTCTGTGGGTGGCGTAAAGTTCGACGAGACAATCCTTTCAGGCGTCTGCTCATGAAAATGGCATATGTTCTCAGGCAGGCATGTCTTCATGATGGCATCCATGACTCAGGGTGCACATTGAAAGTTTTTAGAAGGGAAGTCCTTGAGGGACTTGACCTTGTAGACGGTCAGCATCGTTTTATCCCGGCTATTCTCATTAATCGTGGATGTAAGGTGGGCGAGGTTGAGGTCTCACATCACCGGAGAAAAAACGGTAAATCGAAGTATCATTCTTTATCCAGGATTTTCCACGGCTTGATGGATATGTATGCGATAAGGAGAGGTTCCGTGAAGGAGCATCCGTCCACATACGTTGTGAAGGGAGTCTCAGATCTTTAGCTGTATGAGAATCCTTATTCTCATATCATCTCTCGAGGGAGGTGGAGCCGAGCGAATCGCCACAAGGGTGGCGAGCTCATTGGCTGAGAGGCATGATGTTCATATCATGCCCTTTTCAGTTTCCTCCAATCCCTATCCGCTTTCTGATAAGGTTATGGTTAATAATGCCGGATTGTTTGATTTGAGAAAACAATCCCGTATTCCATACAGGTATCTCATATCCATCGTTTATGGATACATCTACCTTACTATCATACGCCTTTCTTTTCGTCCTCAAGTGACATTGAGTTTCCTTAACAAGCCGAATCTACTCAATGCTTTCACATTAGGGGGTGGAAAGAAGATCATGTCTGAGAGGAATAATCCCAAGAAAAAGGGGGAGCGTCATTTCCTCGCCGCTTGTCATGCGTACCGTCATGCGGATAAAGTCTTCTTCCAGTCTGAGACAGTCCGGGATATGTTTCCGGAAGACATACGGAGGAAAGGAGTTATAGTCCCGAATCCGGTTGAGGTGACTTGCAAGGCGGAAGGGCACAGTCAAAGGATTGTGGCGTCAGGCCGTCTTAAACCGCAGAAGAATTTTCCTCTTCTCATCCGGGCATTTTCCCGATTCTCTGAAAAGCATCCAGGCCATACCCTGCATATTTACGGTAAAGGCCCACAAGAAGGTGAGTTGAGACAACTGATCGGGGACTTGTCATTAGACGGCAAGGTATTCATCGATGGTTTTGTCGGGAATATCCATGAAGCGATCAAAGATGCGGAGATGTTCGTGCTTTCTTCAGATTACGAAGGTATGCCCAACGCTCTACTGGAGGCTATGATGATGGGACTTCCGTGCGTGACGACTTCATTTGAGAGTGCGGAGGAATTATTCGGAGATTCTGACAGTTGCCTCATGGTCCCAGTCGGCGATGAGACAGCTCTTTCTGATGCCATGTCTCGTATGGCTGAGGATGAGCGGTTGAGAGAGGCTCTATCCACAAAGGCCTCCAAATTCACGGAAAGATTCTCGATGGAAAGAGTTATTCCTCTATGGGAGAAAGAGTTATGAGTAAGAGACTCACAAGGCTTATCCTTTTGGTAATAGTCGTGCTTCAGTGCGGCGTCATGCTCTTTTGGGCGTCGCGCAAGGCTTACTATTACATTGACGAATGGTATACCTTCGAATACTCCCAGAGCATCAATCATCGAAAGGGTGATATTGAGTATATGCCTCTCAGTCCCCAGTGGAAGAATAAGCAATGGATGGATGTCGGGGACTTGAAAACCAGGTTCACACTTGAGAAAGGGGAGAGTGTATTTGATATTCCTTTCTCCAAATCCGTTAGATTGTTCTTCAAGGATAGGAATTACATGTGGATAATCAATGTCCTTGAGACTGCTTTCGGTAAGGAAGAGGCCCCGAAATGGATATGCATTAGTTTCAACATCGTTATCCTGGCTCTTTTCCAGTTCCTGCTTTTTTATTTCATGGCGGGCTGTCTTGGGGTTGATAGGCGTTCTGCTTTACTAGCGGTAGCGATGTGGGGTTTCTGTCCGTTGGTCATGGGATTGGCGGTTTTCTGCCGTTTCTATGCTTGGACCTTGTTTTTATTCCTTGTCGCCCTTATCCTACATAAACTCATGTGGGATAGTTCATCCCACATCAAGATTATAATCTGCGAGCTTGCCGCGATGCTGGCTTTGTATCTGGCTTTCAGGAATTCCGAATTGGTGTTCGTCCTTGGAGGATCCTTGATTCTCTTTTTCACTATCGCGTTGATTGTCCGGAAACGATACGTTCAGTCCCTTTATTACATCCTGCCCGTGATAGGAGCGGCGCTTCTGATGCCTCACACTATCAAGTTCATTAAGGTTGTCTTACATCCTGCCGCACACACCGCCATTTATCATGGGGGAATGAGAAGTTTGGTCTCAAAACACGTCAAATTCATGTTGACGTCAACTTGGGCGGAAAAGACTGACGCTCTGTTTAATTCTGTCAAGCAGTTTGGTGACTCGGTTTTTGGATCTCCGATTCTTCTTATAATCGCTGTTGTCTGTCTGATTGTTCTCTTCATCACTGTTGTGGCGGCGAAAAAGAAGGTTCCTAGGCGTGTCGATGGGTTTGTGCTGGTCATTTTCGGGGTTTCGGTTGTCTTCTGGTTTTTCTGTGGAATATGCGGAATAACGAAGAGCAGGTATCTCTCTTTCCTGTTCTTGCTGGGGGCAATCCTTCTCTGGACTGTTTTTGATAGATTGGTCCGTGGACACCGAGCCGAAGGTTTGATCCGCAAGGCGGCCCTTTGTCTGGTCTTGGCGGTGGCAATCTTGCCGTTTTTCAGGAAAAACATTGATTATGTTTACGACGGATGGCAGCCAATATTCGAGAAACTGGACGAGTATAAAGGAAGGGATGCCTTGGTGGATTATACCTCTCTCTTTGTGCTATATGAGAGTGTGGATTTCCTGGACCCTTCCGCTCGTATATATCCCGTGAAATCTTATTCTCCAAACGAACCTTTCTCTAATCGTTTCGGCGTGTCTTTACCTGATCTGCCAAAAACCTTCCTTTTCTGGACAGACAACACCATGAATCCTTATCTCATCTTGGGACAGATAAGACAGTGTGGGTATAGAGTGTCGGATACCATTAAATGGGGGGTGACCACTGTGTATGTCTTTGAGGAAAAGAAGCCAAAGTAGTCATGCCCCGGAAGCAGTCATATCTGATACTTGCGGTTATTGTCGCCCTTCAATGCGGTGCGATGTTCTACTGGGCTTCCAGGAAGTCCGGCTTTTTTATTGATGAGTATTACACATTCGAGTATGTCCAGAATATTAATGATCACAAAGATCATATCGAGTATTTGAATGACAGCCCGATGTGGAAAGCGGAAGAATGGCTACCTGTGGAAGAATTGAAGACCAGGTTTACGATCGAGGAAGGGGAAAGTGTTCTTGATTTGCCGCTATTTAAGTCTGTCAAGAAATTCTTCTTTGACAGGAATTATATGTGGATCATCAATGTTCTGGAGACTTGCTTTGGAAATGGTAATCCGCCGAAATGGATTTGCATCAGCTTTAATGTGGTTGTGTGGATCCTGTTTCAGTTCCTGTTGTTTTATTTCATGTCTGGCAGCCTTGGACTTGATCGTAGGACATCGCTGCTAGCTGTCACCATGTGGGGATTCAGTCCCTTGGTCCTGGGACTGGCGGTTCTCTGTCGTTTCTATTCCTGGACGTTGCTGTTGTTTCTTGGTGTCCTTGCACTTCATAAAGTGATGTGGGATAGCACCTCCCACAAAAGGAATCTATCTATTGAGGCCGCTGCGTTCCTCTTGCTGTTTCTGGCTTTCAAGAATTCCGAGCTTATCTTTGTCCTTGGTGGGGCATTAGTGTTCTTTTTCACTGTTGGCTTGATAGCCCGGAAGCGGTATGCGCAGTCACTTTATTATTGTGTTCCTGTGACTGTCATCGGCCTTTATTATGTTTGGAAGGAGACTCCTTTGTTCAAGATGCTGTTCAATCTAAGTCTCTATTCGGTAAGTGGCCATAACACGGAATCTGAACATGCGTCTTTCATTCTGGACTCGTCTTGGTTAGAGAAGCTGGAAGCCATGATTGGTTCAGCAGTGTCTTTTGGGGATAATGTATCTGGCTCTCCATATTTGTCGCTGATTGAAATCGCTTTACTTGCGGCACTATTCCTTTCGGCTAAAGGGAAAAAATGGCGTCTTTTTGACAGTTTTTATCTGATAGTCGCAGGGACGATGATCGTTTTCTGGCTTTTCTGCGGAATCGGAGGTTTCGTTTATACCAGGTATCATTCATTCATGTTCCTCCTGGTGGTTATCTTGATCTGGACACTTTTCGATAAGTTGGCGAGGAATCACCGTTTTTCCAAATTAGCGTATGGAATCGCTTGTTGCCTTGTTTTGGCAGGTGCAGTGACCTCATTCCACCGAAGAGATATAGATTATGTTTACGAGAAATTCAAGCCTTCGATTGAGTGTGTCGCACAGTATAGGTACCTGGATGCTGTCGTGCATTATCATCAGAACGTTAATTCCAATGCATACTATAGCGCTGACATGCTGAGCGACCAGTCATCTGTTTTCCCTATATGTCGACTCCCATCAAGCGGATTATTGCCAGAGTTGCCGGACAAGTTCCTCTATTGGGCCTCTCGAGGGTCATCGTCTCAAATGGTTCTTGAATTGATTAAGGAAAGAGGTTATACCCTTGACCTGCTATGTGATACAAATATCTCGATAGTGTATTTGTGCGATAATAATGGAGACTTGGAATAAGATTGTTTTGGGAAGTGGAGACAGGAGCAAACTTGCGGATTCGCAGGACAGTTTCCGGTTCTCATACCTGGAAGTGGACCCTCGGAAAGAGAGTTTCTCAATCTCCGCCACTTTTGAGGTCGAGGATGTATCGGAGGCTGATTTCCAGTCTGGATATGGAATCATGGTGGTGGACACCGTTGAGAATCCGTCTAATAAAGCCCGCTATCGTAACCACTTGTTAGTGGGGCGTTTCCGTGCTGCGGATGGTCGCAACTTCGCATGTGGTGTGAGGGTTGTGGGAGGTTATACCAATCATAAAGCCTTACAACAAGACGGCCACCGTAAGTTGGATCCATCAAGGCTTTTCCCGTCGCAGGATCAGGACGACATAATTAAGGACGGAGACACAATACGATTAAAGCTTGTAAAGACAGACAGCGGTTTCAAAGCCTCGATGTTCGTCGGTTCAATAGTTGAGACAATTTACTTTCCGGGTCATGATTTCTTATTAAAACAGGACAGGAAAAAGATATATGTCGGGTTTGCCGTAGCTGGGGATATAAAAATCAAAGTATCTGATGTCCATTTCGAGACAAGCCCCGGAAAACTGGGCAGGACTCCTAAAGATGCTATCCGGCACCATGTCCCGGACTACCCATTTGAACGATCTCTGTTGCCTATTGTGGGCACCGTCTCCGCTGACGATCCTATAGATTTATCGTCCGCGATTCTTCAGGTCACTCCGGGTAGTGAGATAATCCTTCCTGACGGGGTATACAAGGGTGGGCCATATTACATCCCGGA
Organism: uncultured Bacteroidales bacterium; assembly: GCA_900320365.1. GTDB lineage: Bacteria > Bacteroidota > Bacteroidia > Bacteroidales > UBA932 > Cryptobacteroides. The sequence continues at coordinate 10,732 of ONSC01000038.1, read as the reverse complement.
TTCTTTGTCAGGAGAGTCGTCTAAACCTATAATCCTACGGGCAGAGCATCCTGGCAAGGCTATCATTGATGGCAGTTCCTTCTCTGCTAAGCTTCCTGCCATGATATTGAGGGGGCGTCATTGGGTTATTGATGGTTTATTGTTCAGAGGCTCTCCTTCTTGCGGGTTGTTCGTATGCGGTTCTGACAATGTGATAAAGCACTGCGAGGCCTCCCATAATGGGGATACTGGTGTTTTAATTTGTTCATTCCCAGGAGTTTCCAAGAAAGAGTGGCCGTCCCGTAATAGGGTTGAAAGGTGTCTTTCGCATGACAATTGTGACGAAGTGCGCAGAAACGCTGATGGCTTTGGGGCAAAATTATCCGTGGGAAAAGGGAATGGTTTTTATTCTTGCAGGGCTTCCCATAATATTGATGACGGTTTCGACTTGTACACCAAAAGCACGCTTGGACCTATTGCCCCTGTTACTCTGGATAATTGTGAAGCCTCTTATAATGGATGGCTGTCCGGTGAGGAGCGCCCTTTGGGAGAAGTGAGAACGGGAATCGGGTTCAAACTCGGTGGGGAAAACCAGAAAGTCACTCACATGCTTGTAGGATGTGCCGCTCATCATAATGCGCGTGCCGGATTTGATTCCAATAGCAATCCTTCAGCTATTCTGAGTCGTTGTGAGGCATGGGACAATCCGGCAGATTTCAAAGGGAAGGAGAAAGAACCGTCGTTCAAGGATCGATGGAGATCAAACATGACTGGTTTTCAGATGCGATTGGATAGGAAGATATTACCTAATCTTTTGCTCCATGATCCCTTTTCCCGTAACCAGTCTTCCATTGCGAAGTTTGAAGCTCTTATTCCTGAATTAAAGTATTACGAGCCCAATCAGGTATCCTCGCAACTCTGCAGACAAGCGCTTATTAACGGATTCTTGTCACTGGATAGGTATTACAATTTCGTGGTATCCAATCAGGAGGAATTGTCAAAGCTTAGAATGAACCTGACTTTCTTAGGCTCACATTTTTTCCGGGGAGACATTTGGTCGCGGCTCAGAGAGGAATGCAAAATGGCTTTCCAAGGGATCTCAAAGGATAAGATACGTGTCTGGTGCGCTGGGTGTTCAGAAGGTAAGGAGGTTTACAGCATACTTATGGTGCTGCTTGATTTCCTTCCGGCCGAGAAGATAGAGTTACTTGCCACGGATTATAATCTCAAGATGATCAATACAACCCAGAAAGGAGTCTACCCGTTAAATCTTATCAATGAGATTCCTCCGGAGGATAGGCATTATGTGGAGGCATATATTCCGGATGAATTAGAGAACATCAAGCGGCTTAGAATTCAGATTCCTTCTAAACTGAGGAATATGTGTCAGTTACGTCACCATAATCTCCTCTCAGATGAGTATCCGGATGGATTCGATCTGATTCTTTGCCGCAATGTCGTCAAGTTCTTTGATGATGGCGCTCGTTTCCGTGTACAAACCAAACTTGCCGCATCCCTCAATCATGGAGGGTATCTTGTGGTCTCAGATGATTTGAAAAGGGAGTGCATATCAGAACCGGCATCATTAGGATTGGTTCAAATCGATACTACTTGCATATATCGCAAGCTTTAAGGTTCATGATTTCCTTTTTTTCACTATTTTAGCGACAGTAATAAACGTACTACATCCTTGGGAAAGCGTGTATCAGTCATAATCCCGGTAAAAAACGGGTCAAATTATCTCCGGGAGGCGATAGAAAGTCTTAATCGTCAAGATGTTCCGATGGAGATAATAGTTGTGGACGACGGATCGAACGATGATACGGCAGCCATAGCTTCCAGCTACGGTTGCGTTGTGATATCCCATCCTGTATGCAAGGGGCAGGTCGCGGCTAAGAACACCGGTCTTGCAGCCGCTAAAGGGGAATATGTTGTCTTCATGGATCACGACGATGTGATGCGCCAGGGAGCGTTGAAGACAATGTGTTCCACCATTGAGGCCGATCCTGAAATCTCTGCTGTGCAAGCTATGGTTAAGGATTTCATCTCTCCGGAGATTGGTCAGATGCCCGGGACCATCGTTCGTCCGGAGCCATATTATGGCTTGTTCACGGGAGCGATTCTCATCCGTAGGTCGGTTTTCGATGTCATCGGGCCTTTCTCAGAGTCCAGGAAGACCGGGGAGATTATCGAATGGTCGACAAAAATGGACGCCAATGGCTTTATCATAAAGAAGTTGGATATGGTCTCCACAGACAGGCGCATTCATGGCTCCAATTTCGGGAAAACAAATCGGGAGACTGAGTTCAAGGACTACGCCTCCATTCTCCGGGAACGGCTTAAAATGATCAGGAAATGAAACAGATTCTAGTTACCGGCGGCGCCGGTTTTATAGGTTCGCACCTATGCGAGCGTCTGCTCAATGAGGGTAACGCCGTGATATGCCTAGATAATTTCTACAGCGGTTCCAAGAAGAATGTCTGGCACCTTATTGGACATCCTGGCTTTGAGCTCGTCCGTCATGATGTCACTGAGCCATATCGGGCGGAGATCGACGAGATCTACAACCTCGCTTGTCCCGCTTCTCCCGTGTTTTATCAATATGACCCGATCCAGACCACCAAGACCTCGGTTTTCGGTACTTTCAACATGCTCGGTTTGGCGAAAAGAACGAAGGCCAAGATCCTTCAGGCGTCCACATCCGAGGTATATGGAGATCCTGCCGAGCATCCTCAGCACGAAGACTATTGGGGCAATGTCAACCCTATCGGCATCAGGTCATGTTATGATGAGGGCAAACGTTGCGCGGAGTCTCTTTGTTTTGACTATCACAGGATCCATGGTGTTGATGTCAAGGTTATAAGGATATTCAATACCTATGGTCCCAGGATGGCTGTCAATGACGGCCGTGTCGTGTCGAATTTCGTGGTGCAGGCTCTCAAGGGTGAGGACATAACGATCTATGGTGACGGAAGCCAGACTCGGTCATTCCAGTTCGTCTCAGATTTAGTCGAGGGCATGATCAGGATGATGGCGACCCCCGTCGGGTTCACCGGTCCTGTGAACCTTGGAAACCCCGGTGAGTTCACAATGATAGAGCTTGCGGAGAAGGTGCTTTCGAAAGTGGGTGGCAAGAGCAAGATAGTGTTCAGGCCACTTCCCGCTGACGATCCCAAAATGCGCAGGCCAGACATAACGCTCGCCAAGAAAGAGCTCGGATGGGAGCCTAAAGTCTCCCTGGATGAGGGCCTTGACGAGGTTATAGCTTATTTCCGCCAGGTTCTTTTCCAATGAGCCTATGAGCGATGCTCTTGATCTTATTCAGCCTCACTGGGTAGAGAAGTATCATCTCCGTGATCATGAGTATGAGGTTTTCTCTTTACCAGCCTCGGAGTTGTTGAGTCCTCTCCGATTTGACCTCTTCGCCAAACTGTATTATATAAGGAACAGGAAGGTCAGGCCACGACTGGCAAGAAGAGTGTATTATGAGAGCCTACGAGCGTTGGTTCCTCTTGGTAAGGAGTGGGGGCAAGAAGAGGAAAAGAGCAGTTTCGCTGTCCATTTCAAGGTTTTTGACGCTCTTATAGATAGTTTTGAGTCTGCCGAATTCGATCCAGGCGTATCTATGGTCCCTATCGGGAAGAACCATGTCTTGCTGGATGGAGCTCATCGGGTGTCTACGCTTGCGTATTATGGCAAGGACGTGACAGTCAGTTATTTCCCTGATGTGGTCGGAGATAATTATCCATATACTCTTTTCTTGTGGCATGGAATGTCGCGTCGCACAATGGATTTAGTCGCATTAGAAGGGATCAGATTGCTTGAGGGAATGAATGTCCTTTGTGTGCGGCCTGGAGCGGAAGAACCGGATTTGAGCGGTACCAAGGTTTTTTACCATCGAATCATAAAGCTTGCCCGGAATCACTATGTCAAATATGTTTTTTTCATTCCGGAAGCTGGATGGCGACTACCAGAAGATAGCCAAGTCTCACTCATTACTGAAAAAGAGTCTGTTGAGATTGTCTCTGAACAAGTTTTGACGTGGAAAGGCCGTCGTGAAATCTACAAAGATGGCCCTTTTTCATTCTTTGTAAGTCGCATGATGGAGAGTCTTGATTGCCAACTTAAAGCAGAGGTGAACTACCTTGACTTCCGGAGCTATTTTGAGGGGAATACACTTGGGAGAAAGATAAAGAAGAAGATTATTAAGAGTCTCCGCCGCTTGAATAAGAAGTGACTATGAATGAGCACATTGATATATCTGTTATAATTCCCGTCCACAACACTGGGAAGTATTTGCGCCGGTGTTTGGACTCGGTTTTAGCGCAGACATTGCAAAGCTTCGAGGTGATTTGTGCTGACGATGGGAGTACAGACGACTCAGTCGCTATTCTCAAGGAGTATTCCTGCAAGGATTCGCGCTTCAGGGTTATCATCCTTGAGGGGAACCATGGTCCCGCATACGCCCGTAACGCGGCGATGGATGAGGCTAGGGGAGAGTACATTTATTTCATGGATTCCGATGACTGGATTGATCCTGATTATCTGGAAGATATGCATTCCCATGCAGTCTCCACTGGGCTGGGCGTGGTGATCAATGGCCATTGGTATATAGAGCATGAGGACGGTAGACCCACTGTGAAAGCGTCGCAAAAGTCTTTTGTTGAGGGGGAACCGGCGTTTTATACTCCAATGGACACGCAGGGTGGTTTTTTCCCGGTCGTCTGGTGCCGGCTTTACAAGGCTGATTTTTTGAGAGTCAATGACATAAGATTCCCTCCTATTAAAGGGGTGGAAGATAATTATTTCGTTTATCTAGCTGAGGCTATTCAAGGGAAATGCTATGTTTTCTTCGGGTCTTTCTACCACTACTTCAAGCATAGGGACTCCATATCCGCATCCAAGGGCTATGAGTGGTATCATATAGATGCTTTCAAGGCGCTTGCGGTGGCTCTTCGGGAGAGAGGTATCCCTCCTACCGCCATCAAGCGTTTCAGAATGTGGAAAGAGATGGACTTGCAGCTCAATGAAGAAAAATATGCCACCATGAAGGCGTTCTTCGAGGATGTGGAGGATGATTATAGGGCGGCATCCGGGAAATATACGTACTACGAGCGAGCCATGATTGAGACAGTGCTCTCGTGCCCTGATCTCAAGACTTTCCGTAGAAGATATTATTTATGTGTTGATTTGCGCAGCCGTTTCAAGACGATAATCCGGCGAGCTGTCAAGACATTCCGAAAGCATGTTATTGTGCGGGTGAAGGGACTCGAACCCATACGCCGAAGCACCAGATCCTAAGTCTGGCTTGTCTACCAGTTCCAACACACCCGCAGGTAGCGGCTGCAAATATAGTGATTTTTTATTACATCGCCTCCAGTTCCTTCTTCATACTCTCGGAGAGTTCTTCCGTTTCTTCCGCCCCAGTATAGGCTACTTCCGCCTTCTTCTCCTCAATAGCTTGCTGGGATTCCTCGTTGCGACGTATCGCCTGCTCGATTCCACGGTCGAATATATTGTGTATTGAGCTTACGAGGTTGACTCTCAAGCCGTCTATCTCATCATCGAACAGGGGGATTTTCACACTCTTGTACTTAGCTTTCCCAAGCTTCCATCTCCAGTCTGAGAAGGTGCCGCCAAGATTGACACCGAACCTGAATGGTATCGGGGACTTTATGGCGGCCACGTGGTATTTGAATCTCTGGTCAAAACCTTGCAGTCCGTTGAGCGCGAGTGTATAGCGATCGACATTCAGGATGAATGGGAATACCTCCAACTGATTCTCTTTGACAATGCCTCTCACCGACATTCGGTCGATGTAGCTGGAGTCCCTGTCCTTGAATCTCAAGGTCTTGCGAAGCTTGTCGAGGTCCTCGCTCTCGGATAGCGAGAGGTTCTTACCGTCGATCTTGACCATGCCGCTAAGGGATGGCAAGACTATGTTCATGGAGGTGTCTATGGCGGATGTCGCCGCTATCTCACAATCCAGGAGGCCCTTGAACGCTTTGAGCATCGGGATGATGCTGTCAACGGCGGGGAAGAGTTGTATGACCTTCTCCGCCGTGATGTTTGAGAGCATCAGGTCAAACCCGGCTGTGAGATCTTTCTTTGTGCGGGTGGAGTAGAACCCTTCCAGGAAGACCTCTCCCATATTGGTCATCGCGAAGGTGTTCGTCATTTGCAGACACCTCTCTTTCATCTCAAGGTCCGTGGACACGAACGATGTCTCAAGATCTGAGTATCTGATGGTTCCGGCTTGGACTCCAACCTTGGCGATGAGATTGGAAGGAATCACTATGAGAGGACTTGCGATGATGGTGTCCTGGACGGCTTCTTTCTTGACGGAACGCATGTAGGAGGCATCGTCAATCTCAGACAAGGCGGCTTTCTCTCCAGGAGGAACATATTGCCCGCCGGCATTGATCGCGAGCAGAAGTTCATTCAGGTCAATCACTTCCGAACTAAGGTTGAGATCGAGTGTAAGGCGACCCCTCGCCGATGTCAAGGCCCTTCTCAATCCCGACAAGCTTCCGCGGGCTGATATGTCTGAAGCTCCGGAGTTGATTGTGAGAGAAGACAGGTCGATCTTGTTGTTGGTGAATTTGCCGCTAAGTCCCGAGAACTTGTTCTCAAGGGGGAAATACGGTGTGATCACCTTCCCTTCCTTGACTTTCAGACTGCCGGAGAGGTCCCATTCCTTAATATATTTGGATACCGTCTCGCCAAGGCTGATATGGATGTCTTTCTTCTCAAAATCCTTTTCTGACAAGTAGTCTGGTCTTGTCCTTCTGAGGGAGTCTCTTCCTGGAAGTCTTTTCCTTTGGATCGTCTCAGTGGAAGCGGGCTGGGCGCTGACATTCAAGGTGGCGCCGTCTAAGGAATAGCGGTTCACGCTTTCCCTGATCCTGACGGATTTGTTTGAGCTGCCGAGACTCAGATGGGGGATTGTTCCGTTCTCTTTGGGGATCTCGGTGAGTTTAAAGGTGTTGCTGGATCCTCTGACGCCGACGAAACAGGAGTCGAGATCCATCATCCCTATTGAGGATATGTCCAAGTGTCCCACGAGTGGATGGCGTCCTTTAGTGCCTTTGATCGTCTCATCGGCGTTATGGGCTGAAAGCCTGACTCCTCTGCCGCGGAAGTACGTCGATGCCCCATAATTGGCTGTGAGACTGTCCACAGAGGCTGTCAGTACGACATGCCCGTCCTCGGAGTCCGTTTCTTCTTCCTTTGAAATATCACTTTTTGCTCCAGTACGGCCGAGGGAGATCGCCGTCCTGCCCAGATAGGCTGCCAATGTGTCTCCGAAGGCCCGAATCCTGATTCCGTCGCTTTTCAGGTCACCTCGAAGGTTGATCTTGTCGAAATTGTAAATATCCATTTGGGACAGCCTGAAACCACCTTTCAGGTTGCCGTCCAGATTACCTCTGGCGCTCAGGTCGATATTCTCAGGTATGAATCTCTGCAAAGAGTCGAGCACAAGATGGAGGCGGCTGTCGATCTTGAAAAGAGGATCGTCGCTGAGCAGGTCATCCGATGAGCCATTAAGCTGTATGTCCGCTCCCTTGATCTTGAACTTCAGGTCGGGGATACGCGCCGAAAGTTTCCCGTCAGAGACCACTGCGGTGGCCTCGAGGTCGAACCGGCCTTTCTCATCTATTCCCTCCCATGCCACCTTTGAATCGGGGACTGTCATGTGGATGGAAATGTCAGGGAGTTTACCGTCCTTGGGATTGTAATAGCCGTCACATTTCGCTTCAAGGGATATCTTGGCGTCCGTGTCGAGTTTCTTGAGTATAGGGAAGTTGTTCCCGAAATACTCAGTGACCTCATTGACCGGCTCATTCTCCAGAGCCGCTTCGGCCTGTATGAGAAGACTGTCCGAAGACATGTCCACCGAACCTTCAGCGGTAAAGTCTATCATTGCGACAGACGCTGTCAGGTCCTTGACCGCGAACACATTCCGCTCGAAATCAGGATAGAGGGCGCCGTTGATTTTGACTGGCAGATCCATCTTGCCTGTCCCGTTAGTCTCAAGATGTATTTTTGAGTCAAGATCAACCCCATAGTGGTCTTTCTTGCCTTTTATTGTCAGATGATCCATCGAAGCTGCCACATCGATGCTGTCAGGGACGCTGTTGAAGGAGATATAAGGAGAGTTCTCAAGACTGACTTTCCCTATTGAGATGGGAGGCACCTTGAAAGAAGAAGTGTCGTTCTCGTCAGCGGAAGGAATCCTGATTATGTTCCAATTCGCTCTGGTCGAGTCATATTGCCGGAGGAATATCCTCGGGTGCTCAAGCACGGCGTGCCGAACCCGTATCTTTCCTTTCAGGGCTTCCATGTAGTTGACCGAGAGGCTGAGGCGGTCTAAGCTCGCGAGGGTGTCCGGCGGGTTTTCCCCGACTATTGAGAAACCGTCCACGGTAAGGTTCAGATTCGGGAAACTCTTCAAAACTGAAGCCTTGATATTCGTGAACTTGACTTCCCCGTCCACATAACCAGCGGCTATGCGGTTCGCTGTCTTGGTGAGGATAGAAGGCCTAAGGGCAATCTGAAGGGCGACCAACGCAAGTACCCACAGCCCGATGAAAGACCATAGGAGTATCTTGAATAGGCGATGGTACCAGCGTTTGCTCACATCTACAAATATACCATATTTCACGCCAAAAAAAGAGACTGACCAAAGATTCTTCGCTATGCTCAGAATGACTTTGGTCAGTCAATATTCATTATGCCGCGCTAGCGGCCTTTTTTACTGCTCGTCCTGGAGCTGGAGGTGCTGGACGTAGATGGCTTTCATCCTCGCCGCTCTCTTCTTCACAGAAGGCTTCTCAAAATTCTTGCGGGCACGCATCTCACGAATAGCGCCGGTCTTCTCGAACTTTCTCTTGAACTTCTTCAGAGCGCGCTCGATGTTCTCGCCTTCCTTTATGGGAACTATGATCATAACTAATTTACCACCTCCTTTTTATCAAAGCGGGTGCAAAGATATGAAAATTTTCTTAATTTTGTCAAAACAAAAATGTTATTTCAATGGACAGCCCGTTTTTATACAACAAGTATGTGACAGGCCAGCATTTCATCGGCCGCAAGGAGGATTGCGCGATTTTGTCCAATCTCTTGTCCCAAAATGAGAATGTTGTATTATGGGAGCCCGTCGGTGCGGGAAAGAAGTCCATTGTTCACCAAGTCCTCACAAAGATGAGGGTTTCCGGTTCCCGCTTTGTGACGGGTGAGATGACTGCTTTGGATATTCGTTCCAATGAGGCTTTCGCCAGACGTTTCGGTTCGGCCGTGATACGTTTGGTGGCCTCCACTCCTGATGAGTATTCAAGGATTGTCACCACCTATCTGCAGGGAAGTCACTTTGTCTTTGACCAGACCGCCTACTCCAGCTCTGACACCATCCTGTCCACCAATTGGGAAATAGACGAGAATGACATCAGGGCGGTCTTGCGTCTCCCGTACCGTCTTTCAGTTGACAGGGGGGAGCGGATCATAATGATTATTGACGAGTTCCAGAATCTGGATCTGACTGAGGATGGTGAAAAGCTGTTCAAGCTCATGGAAGAGGCTATTGACGAGGGGCGTCGGCTGGGAATAAAGGGATTCTCTTTCATCTTCCTAGGCTCGATGTGCAACGCCATGCGTGACATTTTCGTCAAGAGGCACTTTTTCTATCGCAGGGTTGAGCGCCTTAAGCTCAGCAAGGTGGATGAGAGGGAGATCGTTGAGCATATTATTAAAGGCTTCCTTGCGAGCGGTAAGGTCATCGACCGGGACCTGATTGGTGGAGCTTGCCGGTTGTTCAAGTGCGATTTGTTCTATATCAATCACTTCACATCGATTTGCGATTCCCTTTCCAAAGGGTATATCATGGAACCGGTTCTTCTCGAGGCCCTGGATACGATCATCTCGATCAATCGCGGGCGATTCATATCCATAATGAATGACCTGACCACTTTCCAAGTGAGCCTTTTGAAGGCGATCGTGGATGGCTACACTAAGTTCAGCACCGCCGAGGTGATCCGTAAATATTCCTTGAACTCCTCCGCCAATGTCAGGCGCTTGAAAGACGCCCTGAAGAAGAAGGAGATCCTGACCTTTGTCGGGGATGATGAGCGTCCGGTCATTTTTGACCCGCTCTTTGAGTACTGGCTTAAGAACACATATTTCAAAAACCAATAACCTTATAATGTCGAAGAAAAAGATAGCGGTCTTGACTGGCGCGGGAGTGAGCGCCGAGAGCGGCCTTTCCACGTTCAGGGGATCCGGTGGACTTTGGGGAGAATACGATCCCCAGGAGGTGGCATCCATCGAAGGTTGGTACAGGAACCGGAAACTCGTTCTGGGCTTCTACAACCAGCTTCGCAAACAGCTTTCCGAGGTCAAACCCAACGCCGCGCATTTAGCGATAGCCGGACTTGAGAAAGACTATGATGTCACTGTCATAACACAGAACGTAGACAACCTCCATGAGAGGGCAGGCAGCACCAGGGTCATCCATCTCCATGGGGAGGCGACCAAGGTGCGTCCGGAGAATGGTGAGTATGACAGGACATATTCAGAGAAAGAGGTTATTGATGTCGGATATGAGCCGGTGAATCTTGGAGACTTGGCGCCAAATGGCAGCCAGCTGCGTCCCCATATCGTTTTCTTCGGGGAAGCTGTCCCGAAGATTGAGAGAGCTATCGATGTTGTCGCCGATGCGGACATAATGCTTATTGTGGGCACTTCTCTCAATGTTTAT
>ONSC01000056.1 GCA_900320365.1 uncultured Bacteroidales bacterium | reverse complement strand
CGACTATGATGGTCCAGTCGACTGGCTCGATGGTCCTATCGGCGCGGTCTTCTATTATCCTTAGAATTTTGCAGAGTTTTGCTTCCGTGATATGGCTTTGTGACGTTCTGGCCTTAGTGAGGCCAGCCTCTCTCAGGAAAGCGGTCCATGATTTGAAATACGGTTGCCACCTTTTGTCGGTATGGATAATCCAATCGTAGTGATCTGGCGTGTATCCCAGGGTATCGGCGAGGTCTTGCACCTCCTCTATAAATTGAAGTTTGGCTTGCGCTATCTTTTCGGATTCGTTCATAGTGGATCCCTTCGTTACCTGTTAATTTGCGATGGGCTAATATGCCTATAATGTTTAATATTGTACAATGTAATTGTCTAAAAGTCAAGAATTTTGGGGGAAATAATAGCATAGACGGATTATTTGGGTTGAATTTTGGAAAAAGATATGTATATACTCCTCGCATACTAATTAAATAGAGGAGTGTTATGAAAAGAATTTGTAAGCAATTGGTGGGTGTGGCGGCTTTCCTGGCATTGATTATAGGCAGTTTTGCGCCGTTGAAGGTTTCTGCGTATTATCTAGATGAAGGAGGGCGTTCTTGGTACTCGGTTTCCGAGTTATTAGATTACAAAGAGGAGGTCGACAAAGAGTTTGACTCCTTCCTCGAGGATTTCCGTTGGCAACTTGTTCGTGGTTACTTGATGAAGAAACTTGATCTCAAGATCGAGGATAAGGACATGGTTGACGCCGCTAAGGCTTATGCCTCTTACCAGTATGCCATGTATGGAATGGGCAATGTCCCAGAGCAGTTCATCACCGACGCCGCCATGAACATCCTGAAGGATGAGCGCCAGATCCGCAATATTGAGGAAAGTGTTGAGAACGAGAAGGTTGTCGCTGCTGTGAAGAACCTCATCTCCTTCCAGAACAAGAAGATCTCCGAAGAGAAATTCCGCGCTTTATAATATGGACGAATTCAAGAAATACGCTGTCAAGGGTCTGGGGCTCAGCTCCATGACCTTGGACCGTTATCAGAGGGCGACGGATGCCTACATCAATCCCACCATCATTGAGGAAAGGAAACTCAATGTGGCCTCGATGGATGTCTTCAGCCGTCTGATGATGGACAGGATCATATTCCTGGGTGTGCCAATTGACGACGATGTCGCGAACATCATCCAGGCCCAGCTCCTTTTCCTCGCTTCAACCGATTCTGGGGCTGACATATCCCTGTATATCAACACCCCTGGAGGACAGGTGACCTCTGGTTTGGCCATCTATGACACCATGCAGCTGGTCGAGCCCGATGTGGCCACTATTTGCACAGGAATGGCAGCCTCGATGGGTTCGGTGCTTCTTTGCGCCGGGGCGAAAGGCAAGCGTTCCTGCCTGCCACACTCCAGGGTCCTGATCCATCAGCCTCTTGGAGGCGCCCAGGGCCAGGCGTCAGACATCATGATAGCCGCCAAGGAGATAGAGAAGACCCGCAAGGAACTCTACGACATCATCTCCCAGCACTCTGGTCAGCCTTATGAGAAAGTTTTCGCTGACGCTGACCGTGACTTCTGGATGACAGCCCAGGAGGCTCTCGATTACGGGATGGTGGACGAGATCCTTTCCAAGAAATCCAAGTGATGGCCCAGAAAGGTTCATCACAAAGGCATTGCATGTTCTGTGGCAGGAAGGAATCTGAGGTTCCTTTCCTGCTGCAGGGCCTTGATGGTTTTATATGTAGCGACTGCGTGGAGCTGGCGCACGATTATATCGCTGACACAGTCCAGAAATCGGTGGCCAAAAGCTCTTCGGAGCGTATCGACGATAAGAACAAGCCTGCCGACATCAAGGCTTTCCTTGACCAGTATGTGATAGGTCAGGACAGGGCTAAAAAGATGTTGTCGGTCGCTGTCTACAACCACTATAAAAGGATCAATCACAACCTGGTGGACAAGCCCGACGACGGGGTCGAGCTGGAGAAGTCGAACATTCTTCTGGTTGGCCCTACTGGCACTGGTAAGACATTGTTAGCCAAGACCATAGCCAAGATGCTCGGGGTCCCGTTCACAATCGTGGACGCTACAGTATTGACCGAGGCCGGGTATGTCGGAGAGGACGTTGAGAGCATTCTCACGCGTCTTCTCCAGGAGGCTGACTTCGATGTCGCCAAGGCTGAGAGGGGTATAGTGTTCATAGATGAGATCGACAAGATCGCCCGCAAGAGCGACAATCCCTCTATCACCCGTGATGTGTCGGGGGAGGGAGTACAGCAGGCTATGCTCAAGCTATTGGAAGGCAATGTTATAAATGTCCCGCCGAAGGGAGGCCGCAAGCACCCTGAGCAGGAGTTCATCCATGTCGACACTCAGAATATTCTCTTCATTTGCGGTGGCGCTTTCGAGGGGATTGAAAGGCGTATAGCTCAGAGGCTTAACACCCAGGTCATCGGGTTCGGTGCTTCCCGGAAGCAGAAGATTGACAAGGAGAATCTCCTTAAATATGTCGACGCCCAGGACATGAGGGCCTATGGCCTTATCCCTGAGATTATTGGCCGCCTTCCTGTCATCACATACTTGGATGCGCTTGACAGGGACGCCCTTTTGAGGATTCTCACCGAGCCAAAGAACGCTGTGTTGAAGCAGTATGCCAAACTCTTCGAGATGGACGGTATGACTCTCAAAATAGGGGAGGGTGTCAAGGAGTTGATAGTCGACACGGCTATCAAGAACAAGCTGGGAGCCAGAGGATTACGCTCCATTTGCGAGCAAATCTTTGATGACGCCATGTACGATGCTCCATCTTCCGGGAAGAAAACATTTACAGTCACATTGGCTTATGCCAAGGAGAAACTCTCCAATATAATTTGAAGCAGACCTTAAGCCTCCCAACCGCCGCTTTGCGGCCCCTCCCATCGCAGGCGATGGGCCCCTCCCTCTTAACGTGCCGAGGGTGGCAGTGGTTAGGAGGCTTAAGGTCTGCTTCAAAGCATCTATTGTGGTTGGTTATTTTTGTCATTTGCGGTTGTCGTGGCGAGGTGTCGTATTACGACAATCCTGTCATGGCAAGCGATTGTCCTGATCCCTCGGTTTTGGATAACCGCATCCGTGATGGGTATTTTTATGCTTATTCGACCAGAATCCGTCTAGGGGACGATCTTTGCCAGATTCCGGTCTATCAGAGTGTCAATCTCGTCGATTGGGGATTGGTGGGTGAGGCCTTTCCTGATGAAACATGCCCGTCTTGGGAGCCGGATGGAGTCCTCTGGGCGCCGGATATAAATTATATTGATGGGAAATATGTCCTTTATTACGCTATGGGGGTTTGGGGAGACCATGACAGAAGTGCCTCAGGGGTTGCTGTCTCGGATTCTCCCACAGGACCGTTCGAGGACAAGGGGATGCTTGTCTCAATGTCCAACACCGGAGTGGGTAACTCCATAGATCCCAATTATTTCGAAGATACAGACGGCCGGAAATATCTCTATTGGGGTAGCCTTAGAAAGGCTGATGACGTTGAAAAAGGACGGAAATCCGGGATCTTTGTGGTCGAGCTTTCCGGTGACGGTCTTTCCATTAAATCAGGCAGCGAGCCTGTAAAGGTGGCGGGAGACCGGATGGAGGGCGCTTATGTCCATAAAAGAGGAAAGTATTACTATCTTTTCGCATCGGAAGGAACCTGCTGCGAGGGTGATAAAAGCACTTATCATATTGTCGTGGGACGTTCGAAGAGTCCTCTGGGCCCATTTGTGAGCCATACAGGAATGTCGATGATAGTTGGTGACGACGGTTTGTACGATGAGGTTATCCTCACACGGGATTCCGGTGATGTTTTCTGTGGTCCTGGCCATAATGCCGAAATCGTTACCGATGATAAAGGTCATGACTGGATGACATATCACGCCTACTGGAAAGATAATGGCTACAAAGGCCGTTGCATGAATATGGACCGTGTGTTCTGGACCAGGAGCGGTTGGCCATATTTCAAGGACGGGGTACCGTCGAAGACTACGGAAGCTCCTTTGTTCAAAAGGAAATAAGGCTGTTATGGAGCGGGAATCGGACACATTGAGATTGTTAAGCCTTTTCTCCGGGTGCGGGGGAATGGATCTTGGGTTTGAGGGAGCGTTTATCTGTCACAAGAAGTCAGTTCCTTCTGATTCCAGATTGATTGACCATGCCATTGATGGGGATTGGGTGCTGCTTAAAAAAAACCGGTTCACGACAGTCTTCGCCAACGACATTCTCGAAGAGGCTTATCTGACTTGGAACCAATACATGAGCCGATTCGGGAAAGATCCTTCCATCTATCACCTTGAGAGCATAGTCGATCTTGTAAAACGCCACCATTCGGGGGAGAATGTATTTCCGGAGAACATTGATGTCGTCACCGGCGGGTTTCCATGCCAGGATTTCAGTATTGCTGGGAAACGATTGGGTTTCAATTCGGTAACATCTCATGACGGAACCAAGCTCCCTGAGGAAGTTCCTTCCGAGGAGAACCGGGGAAAACTGTATTTCTGGATGAAACAGGTCATTGACATCGTGAAGCCCAAGGTGTTTATCGCTGAGAATGTAAAGGGTCTCACGAATCTCGGCAATGTCAAGGATATCATTCAGAGAGATTTCGCCCAGGCTGACGGGGACGGCTACATCGTCCTCCCGCCTAGGGTGCTTCATGCTGGGGATTATGGTGTGCCTGAGACTCGTGAAAGGGTGATTTTCATTGGAATACGTCGCTCCGCCTTGAAACCGGAGATCAGGAGGATCATGGATAGTGGCGATATCCCTCCAGAATACAATCCATATCCTGTACCTACTCATAATTATACCAGGGATTCGGTTGGAATGATGCCTCCAGTGTCTTGCATGGACGTTTTTAGAGATTTGAAGGAGCCTGCTGATAGTGAGGATTTGTCCCAGCGCTTCTATTCAAAGGCTAAATACATGGGCAAGCATTGCCAGGGCCAGGCTGAGATCCATCTTGACGGTCTCGGCCCCACAATCAGGTCCGAACATCATGGCAATATTGAGTATCGTCGGTTGTCAGTTGAGCATGGCGGGAAGTTGGTGGAAGAATTGGAAGCCGGACTTCAAGAGCGTCGACTCACACCTAGGGAATGCGCTCTGATCCAGACATTTCCGCCTGATTATCCCTTTGTCTCTTATAAAGATGACGCCAAGTGCTTTAAGGTTTCTCAGTCTGGAGCCTATAAAGTCATTGGCAATGCCGTCCCGCCGATGCTTGCATACAATATAGCCTGCCGGCTACAGGATTTATGGTCGGTCTTATTCAAAAAGTAATATCAATGGCAGACAAGATGACTCCTGCGCAGCGCCACCGCTGCATGGCCAGCATCAAAGGGAAGGATACAAAGCCCGAGATGCTTGTCAGGCGTTATCTCCACGGCCATGGATTCAGGTATTCGCTTCATTCCAAGAGACTTCCCGGGAAACCGGACCTTGTCCTGAGAAAGTATCACTCAGTAATATTTGTCAACGGATGCTTCTGGCATGCGCACCCCGGGTGCTCCTGTTACAGGAAGCCAAGTTCCAATATTGCCTTCTGGGAAGAGAAGGTCCGGCGCAACAAGGAGCGAGACGCCGCGGATGTGGCTGCGTTGGAAAGCCTTGGATGGCATGTGATGGTGGTCTGGGAGTGTGAGCTCTCCAAGTCCCGTTTCGAGTCGACCATGGACAATCTGGTCACCGGTTTGAGGCAATATCTGGAGGTGGAGCATATCCATAGGATTCCACTCTCTGTCAGGAAAATGTCCAACCAGGATCCGTCAGAAATGTAGAATAGGTCTTTTAACACTGATTATCAGCGAGATGAAACCTCAAAACAGACAACTTATATGGTGGGTTGGCGCACTTGCCCTGGGAGTGGTTCTCGGCCTTTTGCACGTGGGCTGGATTGATGCCACATGCGGCTTTATCGCGACTGTCTATACCCGTCTATTCCAGTTCCTTGCTGTACCGACAGTAGCTCTGGCCATCATGACTACCCTGATCTCATTCGGACGCCAGCGTGGCACCAGGAAAGTATTCGCCCATACTATCACATACACCCTTCTCACGACATTGGCCGCCGCCCTCGTGGGTATGGGAATATATCTGATGATAAGTCCTCAGAACCTCCCGGAAGGGATGTTGTCTTCCGTGGGAGAGGTCGCTCACGGGGGATCTACCTTCTATGAACATATCGTTTCCGTTATCCCTAATAATGTTGTGCAACCATTCTTGTCCGGAAACGTGTTGTCAATCCTTCTTATAGCTATCGCTATTGGACTCGCGTTGGCGTGGATGCCTGAAACTGAAGGGAAAAGCGTGGTGGTGAAGGGCATATCAGGATTACAGGAGCTGTTCTTCACACTGATAAAGGCTCTTATCTGGACATTACCTCTTGGAATCGCTGCCTTCTCTGCCCAACTCGTGGGGCAATTGAGCGGGGGGATCATACTCGGTTCGCTCGGCAAGTACACAGCGGTCATTCTGACCGGGAACGTTATCCAGTTCCTCATTGTGTTGCCACTCTTCCTGTTAGCGAGGAGAATAAATCCTTTGAAGGTTTTCAAAGCGATGGCTCCGGCTGTGGTAATGGCTCTTTTCACCAAGAGTTCAGCCGCTACCCTTCCAGTCACTCTCTCTTCCGCTGAGAACAGGTTGGGTATTGATCCTAAAGTGTCCCGTTTCGTGCTTCCGATATGCACCACAATCAACATGAATGGTTGCGCGGCGTTCATTCTCGTGACCTCTCTTTTCGTGATGCAAAACGCTGGTATTACCCTTAGTGTCGGCGCTATGCTTCTTTGGGTGCTGATCTCTGTAGTGTCAGCGGTTGGAAACGCCGGTGTACCAATGGGTTGCTTCTTCCTTACGGTGTCATTGATGACCGGAATCGGAGCCCCAGTCGAAGTGATGGGGCTGATTCTGCCAATTTATACAATTATCGATATGGTTGAGACCGCGGAGAACGTGTGGTCAGATTCCTGCGTCTGTGCTATGACTGATAAGGATCTTCGCGGTTCGGCTGGCGGCAGTGGCGGCAGCCTGGGCGAAGTCTAGTCCGTTGGAGGCGTAAATGATCCCCCTTGAGGAGTTGATCAGCAGTCCGCCTTTTGAGTTGGCACCTGCCGCGATGACTTCCTCTGCGCTCCCTCCTTGGGCACCGACCCCTGGTACCAGGAAGAAATTGTCAGGACAGAAGTTCCTGATTTCCTTTAATTTATCCGCCTTGGTAGCACCGATGACAAACATCATGTTCTCTGGTGTAGAAATCTCCATCATCCTTTCGATAACCGAACGGTAAAGAGGTTTCCCGTTTCCGGCCGTCTGGAAATCAGCCGACGAGGGGTTGGATGACAGGGCGACGACAATGGCGAACTTCCCGGGGTATTCCAGGAATGGGGTGACTGTCTCGCTGCCCATGTATGGTGACAAAGTCACGGCATCAAAATCGAATGTCTCGAAATAGCTTTTCGCGTACATCTTGGCCGTATTTCCGATGTCGCCACGCTTGGCGTCGGCTATGACAAACTGCCCGGGATGGTTTAGCCTGATATGCTCAACAGTCTTCTCCAAAACCGCCAGCCCGTCCGCTCCAAGATATTCATAGAATGCCAGATTGGGTTTGAAGGCGACGCAATATGGAGCGGTGGCGTCAATGATCCGTTTGTTGAACTCCAGCACCGCATCAGCGACACTTCGCCCGGCCTTGACACATTCCGGAATCTTCTCATAATCAGTGTCCAGCCCGACGCACAGCACCGACCCTTTCTTCCTTATCTCCGAATATATCTGATCTGTTGTCATATTACTCATAATACTCATAGAATTTGGCGATGGACTCCATGCCGGCGAAGAACTGTTTCAGCAGGTAGCTCTCGTTAGGGGAGTGGATGGTGTCCCTCTCCAGACCGAAACCCATCAACAACGGATCCGTCCCGAGTATCTTTTTCATGTCAGCTAGAACCGCGATGCTTCCGCCTCCACGACTCGGAACCGGCTCTATTCCATAGACTTCCGTCATCGCCTTAGATGCAGCCTGGAACGCCGGGGAAGAGATCGGGATCAAGAATCCCTCGCCACCCTCGCAAAGCTTCACATCGATAGAGCAATACTTAGGGGCGATCTTCTCAAGATGCTTCTTCAGGAGCTTGGATATCTTGACGCTGGATTGGTTGGGAACCAGTCGCATGGAGATCTTCGCGTGAGCAACGGAAGGAAGCACTGTCTTGGCGCCCTCGCCTGTGTATCCTCCCCAGATTCCGCACACATCCAGGCAAGGCCTGATGCCTATTCTCTCAAGAGGCGTGTAGCCCTTCTCTCCACGAAGAGCCTTGACTCCCACCGATTCCTTGAATTCTTCCATGTCGAACGGAGCTCTGGCCAGCATCGCCCTGTCGGATTTGGAAAGCTCGACAACGTCATCGTAAAAACCTGGAATCGTCACCCTTCCGTCTTTGTCAATCAGACTGGAAATCATGTCGCAAAGGGTCTGGATAGGATTAGCGACAGTTCCTCCGTAGTGGCCTGAGTGCAGATCGTGGTCGGGGCCGGTCACGGTGACTTCAACATAGGCCATGCCCCTCATTCCGCAGTTGATCGACGGAACCTTCTCGGAGATCATCGTGGTGTCAGAGACTAGTATCACATCGGACTTGAGCCATGACTTGTTCTGCTTCACCCAGGCCGGGAGTGAAGGGCTGCTGATCTCCTCCTCTCCCTCAAAGATAAACTTGACGTTATGCCTCAGTTTCCCTGTCTTGACAAGATATTCAAAAGCCTTGATGTGCATGAACAACTGCCCCTTGTCATCGTTTGCTCCACGGGCGTAGATGGCATCCCTGCCAGTGGGGTCTTTCTTTATGACGGGCTCAAACGGGTCGGTGTCCCATTTGTCGAGAGGCTCCGGCGGCTGGACATCGTAATGGCCGTAAACCATCACCGTTTTGAGCTTCGGGTCAATGATTTTTTTGCCGAACACGACCGGATTGCCATCGCTTGGATAGACGCCTGCCTCGTCAGCACCAGCCTCCACAAGCAGGGCGGCAAGCCTCTCGGCGCAGCGGCGCATGTCCTCCTTATGCTCTTTCTTGGCGCTGATGGAAGGAATCCTCAAAAGCGAGAACAACTCCTCGTAGAAGCGCTCCTTGTTCTCTTGAATATATTGTCTCATAACTGTTTACTGAATATTCTACCTTATGAAATGCATCGGTGCCCAAGGCTCGTCGCCACGTCCGGGAGCCTTCTGCCCACCGGTTGATCTGAGAAGCCACGCCATGTTGTGGGCGAGGGCCCTTAAGGTCTGGAGACCTTCGGTGTCAAGGGCCGCCTGTCCAGGCTACCTTCCGTAAATGATGTTCCAATACTGGGAGGTCACCACGGGCATATTCATCATCTGGAATGGGAGATTGAGGGTCTCGAAAGCGGCTGTCGCTCCTCCTCTGCGGCACACGGCCACAGCCGCGGCTGGCTTCCCTGCAATGTTCGCTCCGTTGGAATAGAACGACCTCTGGATTATGGATAGGAGAGCCCCGTTCGGCTGACCGTAATACACAGGGGAGCCGACGATCAAGGCGTCCGCCTCGGCATATTTCGAACTGATCTCGTTGCAGATGTCATCTCCAAAGACACATCGTCCGGGATTATCCTTGCATTTGTTGCAGGCGATGCATCCCCTGACCGGTTTATTGCCTATCCAGACGATCTCGCTTTCAATCCCTTCCTGCTTCAGCGTATCGGCGATCTCGTTCAAGGCCACGCTAGTGTTTCCGTTTTTTTTGGGACTTCCGTTGATAATCAGTACTTTCATGGCGCTTTCTTATTGAAGGGAAGCCACCCAGGCCTTGATGTCCTCCTCTGAGGCGCCATTGAGGGTCTGTCCAGCCTTCCAGTTGATCGCTGGATAAGCCGCTTTGAATTGCTCATTAGCATTGTCAAGCGTGCTGCCTCCGGATGTGGCGAAGAATATGACGGTCTTTCCAGAGAAGTCGTAAGCCTCGAGGAATGTATTGATTATGGTTGGTGCCGTGTACCACCAGACAGGGAATCCAATATAGATTGTATCATATTTTGAGACGTCCTCCAGGTCTTTAACGATGGCCGGCCTGGAGCTCTTGTCCTGCATTTCCAAGGTGGTACGGGAGGTCTTCACTGTCCAGTCCAGATCTTCGGCGGTGTATTTGACCTCGGGCTTGATCTCATATAAGGTCGCGTCAGTCACGGAGGCGAGGGTCTTTGCCACCGCGGCGGTGGTCCCGGTCGCCGAGAAATACGCCACAAGAGTCTTGCTGTCTTGTTCGTCTGTGTTTTCCTTATTCTTTTTGTTGTTCTGTCCGCAGCCTGCCGTCAGAGCCATTGCCGCCGTGGCGGCAATCATAAGTGTGATCATTCTCATTTTCTTATCGTCATTAATAGTTTTCATTCGTACATACTTTACAAATATAACGAAAAATGTCTTTCAATTATGACTGAAACCTCCGTAAGGCGATATGTTGCAGTACGTCGTTGGATTATTCTGAATTATTGATTAGATTTGAGATTGAAGTCGTTTTGTTTCTGATTTTTTTACCAATACCTAGTTATGAGAAGAATAACCGCTATCGCAATTATCCTGACGGGGTTTCTCGCCACCACGCTGTCCAGCCCCGTAGCCTATGCCCAATTGACCAAGGAAACGAGGGAACAGAAACTGGAGCGTATGAAATGGTGGACTGACGCCCGTTTCGGGATGTTCATCCATTGGGGGCTCTATTCTTTGCCCGCTCGTCATGAATGGGTGAAAAACCGTGAACGACTCACTAACGAGGATTACCAGAAGTACTTTGACCATTTCGATCCCGACCTGTTCAATCCGAAGGAGTGGGCCAAAATGGCCAAGGAGGCCGGAATGAAATACGTTGTCTTGACCTCGAAGCACCATGAGGGTTTTTGCTTGTGGGACAGTAAATACACCGACTACAAATCCACGAACACTCCGGCAGGCAGGGATCTGATCCGCGAATTCGTCGATGCGTTCAGGGCGGAAGGTATTCGTATAGGCTTCTATTATTCCTTGTTGGACTGGCATCATCCCGATTATACTATTGATAGCCGTCACCCCCAGCGTATTGACAACGGCACTAAGAAGGACTATGACGCCTTGAACAAGGGCAAGAACATGGATGTCTACCGCAAGTACATGAAGGATCAGGTGACTGAGCTCCTCACCAATTACGGCAAGATTGACATCATCTGGTTCGACTTCTCATTCCCCGGTGAGAACGGCAAGGGCCGTGACGATTGGGATTCAGTGGGCCTCCTCAAACTTGCTCGTTCCCTTCAGCCCGGTATAATCGTGGATGACAGGCTTGACCTCAAGGACATTTGGGGTGGATGGGATATCTTCACGCCAGAGCAGCGCAAGGTCTCCGAATGTCCCACATGGAATGGCGAGAAAGTGACTTGGGAGACATGCCAGACATTCTCTGGATCATGGGGCTATTACCGTGACGAAACCACATGGAAGAGCGTTCCTCAGCTCCTAGAGCTTCTTATAGAGACGGTCAGCAAGGAAGGAAACCTGCTTCTGAATGTCGGGCCGACTTCCCGTGGAGAGTTTGACTACAGAGCCCAGGACAGGCTGGCAGGAATCGGGAAATGGATGCATTCCAACAGCAGGTCCATCTATGGCTGTACTGCCGCTCCCGCGGAATTTGAGGCTCCAGAGAGGACTATACTGACTTATAACCCCACCACTAACCGCCTTTATATTCACCTTATTGATTACCCTCTTTCAAGGCTCGCAATCTCTTTCGCTGACAAGATCGAGTATGCGCAATTCCTACATGATGGCTCGGAAATCTCATTCGACAAGGAATTCATTTACACTCCTGTTGTCAAGCCAGAGACGGAAGTCCCTGTGATAGAGGTTTTCCTGAAATAGAGTGGAGATGGGCGGAGTCGAACCGCCGTCCAAACAACGCCCCCAGCAGCTTTCTACACGCTTATCCTTCCTTTGGTTGTCGGCCGCGGCCTGCCGGAAGGCGGGCTAACCGAAGCTTATCCTTTAAATCTTAGCCGGCTTTAAAGGAGTCCACCGGAGCGTCCTTCTTGAATGATACCCCGAACTCGGAACATAGAAGGCGTAAAGTCCGCGGGATACTCGTCCGGGCCGCAGCCTTGGCGGCCGGGATTAAGCTAAACGACTGAGTCGATTAGGCAGCGAGCGCGTAGTTGTTGTTGGCAACTAAATTGTCGAGAGAACGGTTTGGCGGGCAGATCTCTCAGAAGCCCGACGTGCTTACCACCCGAAATCATTGCTGTCAAAACCAGAACATCCCCATTGTGGCGCGACAAATATACGGTTAATAATCATAATTTGTTTCATCGATATTTTAATTAATTTCGCGTTATGGAACAG
>ONSC01000098.1 GCA_900320365.1 uncultured Bacteroidales bacterium | reverse complement strand
ATGGCTCCAGGATCAGTCTCCAAGCTTGTCCAAGTCCAGACTGAAGGCGGATTACCACTTGTATCCCCTATCCATTGGAATGGTGATGGGACTGAGCTCGATAAAAGCTTTTGCCTTTTCATTTCAGAGAGCCCTGGAATCAACAATCTGTTGAGAGATCTTTTTAGGGGGAAGGAAAGCGTAAATGACTATTACAAAGTCCGTTACATAAATGCGGCGTGCTGGCTTCTGTCTCGGGAAACTGTTGAGATGGTTGGCGGTTTCGATCCCATTTATTTCCACTATGGGGAAGACGATGATTATTGCGAACGGCTCTCCTATCACGGAGGTGCACCTTACTTAGTCCCTGGTGCCAGTATGTTCCACGATCGCGTAGGCAAGGGCAACGTGACTATGTGGAACAAGAACAAGGTGCTGGTGTCCCTTCTCCGCATGTATGGCGTTCGCCCCAAAGACCGTATAGGAAGATTCAAGGTACATTTCCGGCTGCTTAAAACCGCCGCCAAATTATTCCTGACCTTGAAGTTCAAGGATGCCTCCGCCATTCTCGTCTCCTATAGGGAATTCCTGAAAAGAGTCCCCCTGCTTAAGTCCCATGCGGAGGCAAACAAGAGGCCTGGACCGAATTGGCTATCTTTGGACAGGGTAGGAGGCCCACATAAAGTTAAATGAAGGATGGTCTCCTGAAATGTCTGGCTCGTTTCAGCGAATATATGGCTTCCGACTTTGTCCCATGCGATATACCAAACAGACGGTCCGAGAAGCGCGGCTTTTTCAAGTCTATGACAAATAAGCCAAGCGATGTGGACGGAGTCCGGACCAATGCGGACATGTCAATGTTATGCGCCTTCCTCGTCAAATGCGCCAAGCCGCTCGGAGCCAGACTCCCGGAGGGGATCAGCTATGACATGCTGGAAGAAATGGCTCGTCAAAGCCTCGTTCACGCATATTCCACCCATAAGGCGGTCAGACTCAGGCGTTGCGCCGACGGAAAGTATTGGGGACGGGCCAGAGCGAAGGATAAGGTCTGGGAAAGCCAGCTTTGGGCTTTCTCCGTGGCCTGGTCGGCTTTCTTCCAATGGGACAGCTTAACCCAGGATCAGAAAGACAGCGTGTACAAAATGCTTAAGGCAGAGTGTGACAGCGCTTTGCATATTGAAGTCCAGACGAGCTATCAGAAATACACGAAGGCGGAGGAAAACGGATGGTATGTGTGCCTGCTTGCAGCCACACTCGGTCTTTTCCCTGATGATCCTCTCGCTCCCAAGTGGTTTGAGAAGATGCGGGAATTCGCCATCAACAGTTACTCCCACCCGTCAGATAACGAGAAGACTGCCCCGCTTGACCCCTGGTATGACAATGCCTCCGTAGCCGACTTGTACGTAGGGCAAAACCTCTTCGAGGACTACACCTTGCTCAAACACGGATTCTTCCACACTTCCTACCAGAATGTGGTCATACAGGAGCTCGGCGAGGCGGCAATCGCCTTGAAACTATTCCAGAATTGTTTGAGGAAGGAAGAGAAGTGGAAATCCCGCTCCTTGCTCCATAATGTCAAGCCTGTAATGGAGGAGGTGCTTGAATATCTGGCGCTTCCGGACGGAGAGCTAGCGATGCCCAATGGCAATGACTGGAGCCTGTTCCTGTTCGACCAGCTCACGTCTTACTCCACAATGGCCACACTCATGAATAATCCTGTCGCGGCGATGCTTGAAAACCAGGCGTTTAAGAACATCGTAGCCCGGCAGGCGACCACACCAGACGGGAGTTGGCTTTTACGTTCGGATATCGGGGCGCAAAGGATGGGAGTACAAGGTCATAGAGTCATGATGTCGTATCTGATGCACTTGACAAACAGTGATCCCGATCCGGCTCCGGCAAACTGGGAGGACTTCCGCCTTTCCCATTCACAAGCCTTTTTGTTTCCATGCCAGAATGTGGTACGGTCTTTCACCAAATCCCGTTTCGCCATATTCTCTTATAGCGAGGGATTGAAAGACTACACCGGGTATATCGTCCCCAACTCCCCGGATAAGGCGAAAATCATGGTCCCATTCAGGGAGGGCGGCGGCGGCAACTTCACCGGTTGGTTCGATGTCGAAGGCAAGAATCCGGGAGCGGTCCTCAAAGGAGAACCTTTCTTCTCACTGAAAGGTGATTCTTTCGTGACAGGTGGCGTTTTGAGTGTCGCTGACGGCTCCCTTGAGCAGAGTTTCGCCCTCTTTGCGACTTCCTGCGACGCTGTATTATACCTCGACCATGTCATCGCTACGAAGGATGCCAACATCCTAGCCGAGAGAGGGCTTGTGGCGGCCATATCGGTTGACGAATTCACTGGTCTTAAACGGGTTCTCTCCTATGAGGGCAAACCGGGAGAGATAATCGACGGTGAGTCCCTGATCACATTCCCGGGGAACTCCTGGGCCAATATAGATGGAGAGATAGGCATCCTTGCAAGAGGCGACGGCATGATGGCTTTCGGAGAGAAAGCTGATAATCACAGTATCATGACAGCCAAATTCTACGGGTCGTACTCGGACGCCTCGAGAGCGGTCGCTCCTGGAGCGACTGTCTGCTCAAGGGCGGCTGTCTATTACACGGGAGTGACTCCGGAAGAGACCGCTGAGTTGAATAAGAAAATGATCTTGGCAGACGGCAAGGCGCTGCCATCTGGCTGGTCAGGATGTCTCGCCAGTGACCGGGATGGAAGCATGATACTATTCCTGACCAATTTCAAAGGAGAGTCATCAACCGCGACGATATCATTTGACATAGACACTTCCATCCTTCCTGGTGTTCCGGTGTTCTCTCTTCCCCACAAAGTGACACGCGGAAACAAAAACGGTGTATTCCATTGTGAATACACCGTCAATCTCGGTCGTGGAGAGTCACTAGGGGAATCCACACAGGTGTTCTCCCCCGGTGACGACCTTGTGGATTAGCTAGAAAAGGAAGCCCACGCCAAGCTTAAGCTGGCTGCGATGGATCTTAAGGAGACCACCTGTGAGGTTACCGCCATTGCGGTTAATCAGGCCATAATCATACCTGACAGAAAACCGTACGGCATCCATGACGTCGAAACCTACACCACCGCCGATGAGCACATCAAAACGGCCATACTTGGTGTAGTCGCTGAGCTTTCCACTGTAGATATCGTACTCCATGCTGGTTGACTTCTCCTTGATCCTGGAAGTCAAGCCGAGGTCAAGAGTAGGGCCGGCAAAAATCAGGAACCTCATATCCTCGCTCATGTCAATTTTGAAATTGAAGTCAAGAGGCACGGCGAGGTATGTCTCAGTAAAGGAAACGTTGTCATATCCGTAGATGTCGACATTACCTTTGGTGAAATAGCCGAACTGGACACCAGGAGCGAAATCGAGGGTCTGCTCAATAACCGGAATGGCATAGGAAACCCCGAGAGTCCCACCGAAAAGGTCGGCGTTTGCCTTGTAACCCAAAGCGTTGAAATTAGTGTTGCTCATGCCGAAGCCAGCCTCAACGACTACATTCTGGGCGAACATGGAAGTCCCGGCCAGCATCATGGATGCGGCGAGGATGGTTGTGAAAAATCTTTTCATATCGATAATTAAAAAGTTCCAAGTGATTTATATTCAAGAATCGAGCCTATTTATCGCCTCCCACGCCACGTCGTTTCTCCCCAGATCGACATTCGAGGAGGAAAGACTGACAGTCTGGGATGACGGCAGCTCAGCCGGCACAGCGAAGAAATCCCCAGTCGCCACACCAACGCCAACTAGATTCTCGCACCTCTTAAGCCATAGGTCATCAGCCTTCAAGCAAGTCTTCAAGATAGAATCCGTATCGAAAAGACATTCAGACTTATAGAAAGAATACGGATACAGTACCCCGCCGGCCCCGAGAGCAAGCAAATCCCGATCAGGAGCATGTGCCGCCATCTCAAAAGCCCAATCGGAATAATGCGGACCGTTAATCCTTCTGGCAATGTCGGCGCAGACAGCATCCGGAAACTCGGAATGAAGCCTCGCGAGTCGGGAGAGCATGTCGGACGGATAAAAGAGATCGTCATCGACCGTGATGACATTACGTTTAAGCCCGGAGGCCTCAACCTTGAATGCCAGATGATACTTGAGATGGGGTTTTAGATCAATGTCGGCCCACAACACCTTGAGTCCCCTATCGAGATAAGGCTCAAGTGATTCCGGGAGCTTGCCATCCGGGAAATCGCCTTTGAATAAGCATAGATAAATCGCGGAAGGCCTTGTCTCCTGGCGCATCAGCATGTCCACGACCATCCATAAATACTTCATCCTTTTAGGGAAGGAGGTCATGGATAGGACATAATCCCCATCTGCAGGAAGAGAATCCGGCAATGCCGGACGGAAATACTTGTATCTCAGAAATATACGGATTCCGGAAAGCTTGGCCATGATCCCTGCGAAAAGACGTGCCACAGGGCCGCCTTTTCTCAGTCTAGTCACTTCCTTGAAGGCCTGATGCTGACCGGGTATTCTCTCTATCCGCATAGAATTGAAATAATATACTCAAGAAACCAACCGCAAAAGCCGGACAATAGCATTCTTTGACTTTATGGCAAGACGATAGATTGGATATGGAAGTTTCCCATACAGCGAGATTTCCGGAATCTTCCCCCAACTTCCGACATGCTCCTTGACGAAGGATATCCACTCTTCGAGCATAGGCCTTCCCTCCTCCGACGGAAGCTTGTATATAAAGTCGCAAAAAATCTTGCAAAGACACCTGACAACCTGGTCCAACAAAACCTTTCTTGGCCCGGAGGCGACAGGATGCTCCTCCACGAATCCCAGGGCATGTTTTCTCTGCATGACCTGCATCGCCATATTCTTACGGACCACCGAGTTGTCCATCGTCTGCCCTGCCCTGCCCAAACGGTAGTGATAAAGCGTGAAACCCGTATATACATAAGTCGTTCCGCCAACCAGAGGCGCAACGAAAAGCATTATGTCGTCGTAATATGATTTCTCAATGAATAGCGGAGCAAAAGGTCTCAAGACCTCAGCCTTGTAAACACAGGAATGGAAATGAGCGTTGTAAAAACCATTCCCGCGGCATGGCCACGCCTTCTCGTCCAAAGAGAACACTTTGCCTGGAGCGATTCCGGATATGCTGGTTTTCTTTGACTTATCGGTGCCATCGATGAAAACAACTTTGTCGGTCATGACAAGGTCAGCGTCAGTGTTGTCGAGGAAACTCAGAAGCTTCTCAAAATTAATGACATAATCATCACTGTCAAGAAACAGCACATATTTCCCGGAGCAGATGGATAATCCCAAATTCCAGACCGACCCATGGCCTCCGTTCTCCTTGTCAATCACCTTGAAAACGGACGGATACTTGTCCTGGAACGTCCGGGCTATCTCAGCTGATGAATCAGGGGTACTGTCATTTATCACAAGCACCTCATACAAATGGCGGCTCGACTCCGGAACCGACAACGACTCCAGGCACTCAGAGATATATTTCTCCACCTTATAGACCGGCACTATCACCGAGAGCAGTTTCTCCATGTTCAGAAAGTGTTAATATCCAATACTTTCTCGACAATAGGAGCCATGTCGAGATATTTGTACTCCGCCAGTCTGCCGCCGAAAATGACATTCTCCATGGAATCCGCCAGGTCCTTATACCGCAAGTACAAAGAAGCGTTTCTCTTGTCATTCACGGGATAGAAAGGCTCAACGCCAGGTTTCCATTCCATTGAGAACTCCCTGGAAATCACAGTCCGAGGACTCAGTGAGACGGCTGTTTCACCAACAGCGAAATGCTTATGCTCGACAATCCTGGTGAAAGGAGTCTCAGAATCCGTATAGTTCACCACCGCATTCCCTTGGTAATCCGGAGTGTCAAGGATCTCTTTCTCAAAACGCAAAGACCGGTATTCCAGGTGGCCATAGCAAAAACCGAAATACTCATCCAAAGGTCCTGTGAAAACAACCTTGTCAGCATATGAGGACAACTCGGCGCGGTGTTCCAGAAAATCCACATCCGTCCTTGTCTCTATTCCGTCCAGAAGCCCTTCAATCAGTTTATTGTACCCGCCTATCGGAACTCCTTGGAAAGTGTCATTGAAATAGTTGTTGTCATACGTGAACCTTATCGGAAGGCGCTTGATAATTGATGCCGGAAGATCTGAGCACTTCCTCCCCCACTGCTTTTGGGTATATCCTTTCACCAGTTTCTCGAATATATCCCTACCCACAAGCGCGAGAGCCTGCTCTTCAAGATTACGCGGTTCAGTCGCGCCATCAGCTTCCATCTTTTTCAGGACTTCCGCCCTTTGAGCCTCAATGATCGCCTTAGCCTCGCCGGGATCCTCCACGCCCCACATCTGCCTGAAAGTATTCATGTTGAATGGCAGATTGTATCGCTCACCATGATAATCCGCTATCGGACAATTGACAAAAGAATTGAACGGCGTTATCGAGTTGACAAAATCCCAGACACGCCGGCTTGAAGTGTGAAAAATATGAGGGCCGTAACTGTGGACATGGATTCCCTCGATTTCCTCGCAATAGAGGTTGCCACCAAGGGAATGACGCCTGTCAATGACCAGGCATCGTTTCCCGGAATGATGGGCTCGGTAAGCGAACATCGCTCCGTAAAGCCCGGCTCCCACTATCAGGTAATCATAATTTGCCATAGCCGACAAAATGATAATAGACTCTCAACAAAAACTCTTTGACCGAGCCCTTCCCACGCTTATGCTCCCGGCGGAGATGGCGGAACCTCAGTGTCCTGAACAAACCTATATCCTCTCCGGCAAACAGCTGGGTAATCGGAGGTATTCCGAGAAAGGGATTGTCCGCAAGAGCGGCTATATCATCAGGAATCTGCCCGCTCTCTTTGATTCTCTTAAGGACGGACCTGTCATTCATGACGAAATACTCCCTTCCAGGATCAGGATTGCCGCACAGATAATGCACAACCAAAGCCTCCCTTAGGAAACGGACCCCATGCTTCAGCTCGCAGTTCCATACATCATCCAACACCTGGAACTTTCTATCTATAAGGATATTGGCTTTACAGAACGAAGGTTGGTCCTGACTCACGCCATTCTCATAACCTTCAAAATACAACGAACTCCACTTCCGGAAAAAATCCCTTGACAATTGGTCATCCCGTGAGTATAATACCCCTGTGTTGAAAAAACGCTCCTCGCCAGAGATGTCTAGTCCAATTCTCCGGCACATTTGTATATTAGATTCCCGGTAAGGGTTATCCTTGAACAGGCAATGCGAATCAAGGCATGCGGCGAGAGAACAGTCAATCGAGTCTATGCCATCAAGAGGGGCGGTGACGACAGTATCACAATCCAAAAAAAGGAAATCACCCTCGACATATTCCCTCATCCCTGTCTTCAATATCCTGGAGCGTTTCTTATTAGTCAAGGCCGCATCCAGATCCACCACGGTATAATGGCTGGACAGCATCTCAAGACTCCTGGACAAATCCCCACGCGCTGGGAGTGTCTCGTAAGTCCTTTTATCCATGAGGATCTCGATATGGGCTGTGGGATTGTGGTGGCGGGCTGAATATACAGAGACGAGAAGCTGCTCCATGTAATAATCCTCAACTCCGCTGACAATCACATATAGTATTTTTGTTCTCATGGCGCCACATTCTTAATCGGAAGTTCACACTTGCTGCCAAGCTCAACCAGGTAATCGTCAGTGAAATATGACATCCTGCCGCCGCTTGAGAAAGTCAGCTCCCCGAAATAAATCTTGTCTCCGATCACGTACAAGTCCACCCTCACCTGCGGGAAGCCCTCGGAAAGAATTGAAGCCACCTCCAACATGCGGTCAAGGCAGTCCGGTTTAGGGACCAACCCTATCCCATCTAGTGTAGTGTCAGAAAAAACCAAAGACTCTGGATGGGCATTCCAATCCAAATCATAAAGCCCGAGGCGGATGGCGTTATCTGTCCTATCGGAACAGGTTGTGATCGAGAAAGGTTTCCCGTCGAAGCATCTGATCTTATAATCAATCAACCCTGATCCGTCCTCCCCGAGGAACGGTTCTGCCAAAACCTTAGGCTTGATCTTGTTATAATATAACTCGCCGTTGATATACCCGATCTTCCTGCCGAGAAGCCTTGAGAAATGATCCCTGATGGCTTCCGGATTGAAGCCACGGGTCTTGTCAACAATCCTGAAGGATCCGCTATCGTGATTGCACTTCAACACGAATTTTTCAGGAAGAGAGTCAAAATCAATGTCTTCCGCACGATCCCACACTCCAAGCAATGGAATCAACATGTCTCCCAACCCTTTTGACGATACATACTCACGGACGAGAACTTTGTCAGCGCAATAAGACCACATGGAAGTGTCCGATCGTGACATGAGCCAATATATCTTCTCATTGATGTCTTTGGGGTTATCCCAGTCGAGC
>ONSC01000021.1:23539-32929 GCA_900320365.1 uncultured Bacteroidales bacterium | reverse complement strand
GGTTACGGCTATGTCGAGAATGACGGCAAGCCGTTATATCCTTTTGGCTATGGATTGAGCTATACGACATTCTCTTACAGCGACTTCCAAATCCCTGAGGCACTAGGGAAGGACGAGCCCTTGAAGGTTGCGGTCAAGGTGACCAACACCGGAGAAGTCGAAGGAGACGAGGTTGTGCAGGTATATTCGCGCGATGAACTGGCCTCTGTCGTTCGGCCAATGAAGGAACTTGTTGCCTTCAAGAGGGTAACTCTGAAGCCCGGAGAGAGCAAGACTGTGGAAATGGATATTCCTTATCGCAGGTTCTCGATGTGGGATGAGAATTTGGTCCAAAGGGTAGAGGAAGGCTGGTTCGAGGTTTGGTTCGGCCGCGATTCCGACGAGAGAATTGAAGGTGGAAGAGTTTATGTCAAAGGAGGAAATATATGATAATCAAAAGGATACTTTCAGCTTTGGCCTTGACGGCCGCATTGCTTTCTTGCTCCAGTAATAATCAGGTTGTCCAGGATGCGTCAGATCTTTTCACTCCGGAAGATATAGTCCTGGACTCCAAAGCGACAATTACTTCGGCTGATTCTGGACCGGATGCCCCCAATAAATGGATAGCTTTCAGGAAGGATTTTTCGCTGAAGAGCGTCCCCAAAAGCGCTCTCGCGAGAATCGCTGTGGATAGCAAATACTGGCTGTGGATCAATGGTGAGCTTGCGGTGTTCGAAGGGCAGCTCAAAAGGGGACCGAATCCCTCGGACAGTTATTTCGACGAGGTGGATATCGCTCCATATCTGAAGAAGGGTGAGAACAAGCTGGCGTTGCTGCTATGGTATTTCGGTAAAAGCGGCTTTTCGCATAACACAAGCGGAGAGGCCCAGCTTTGGTTCAGTTGCCCGTCCATAGGACTTGAGAGTGATGCGAGCTGGCTGAGCCGCATTCATCCGTCATATGGTAAGGCAGACTGTCCCGAGCCGAATTACCGGCTTTCGGAAAGCAGTATTTCATTCGACGCCAGGAAGGACATTGAAGGTTGGCAAACTGGTCCCACGGATGGTTTCGCGCCGTCAGTCGTTCTAGAAGGATCTCTGGGGAAACTTCATAGCCGCCCTATTCCTTTCTGGAAGGATTACGGGATCAAGGATGCGCCCTTCGAGATCCATCCCGGGCCGGAAGCTGACACAGTCGTGGCCAAGCTTCCCTACAACATGCAGATGACCCCTATTCTCCTTGTCGAGGATGAGACCGGCGGCCACAGGATACTGATCGAGACCGATCATTCCTTTGTTGGAATCGAGTGCCTTCGCGCCGAGTACATCACCAAGGCCGGAGTGCGGGAATATGAGTCACTCGGATGGCTGAATGGAATGAGAATCATCCTGACAGTTGAACACGGAGCCAAAGTGACTGGGGTGAAGTATCGCGAGACTGGGTATGACACCGTGGCCGAAGGTCGTTTCAACTGCGAGGATCCTTTCTTCAACAAGTTCTGGGAGAAGGGTTTGCGTACGATTTATGTCAATGCACGCGACAATTTCTTTGACTGCCCCGAGCGAGAGCGGGGGCAGTGGTGGGGAGACATAGTGACCATCCTCGGTGAGAGTTTCTACACTTATACTCCTTCTCTGCATGCACTTATCCGTAAAGGCATCAGGGAACTTGCCGATTGGCAGAGGCCGGATGATATCCTGTTCTCTCCAATCCCTGGTAACTACGGTGTTGAGCTTCCCTGTCAGATGCTGGCTGCCATAGGAGTTTACGGCTTCTGGAACTACTACATGAATACGGGCGACAGGGCCACTATAGAATATGTCCTGCCTGCTATCAAGAAGTATCTTGAGACATACAAGGTGGGCGAAGACGGGCTTCTGGAGTGGCATGACGGCGATTGGAACTGGGGCGACTGGGGTGATAACAAGGACATGCGCCTGCTTCAGAACATGTGGTACGTCCTGGCCCTCCAGTCGGTCACGAATATGGAAGACATGCTTGGCGAGATTGTCACCGGTAGGGTCTACCGTGGTCGCATGAACAATCTCAAGGACGCTATCAACCGTGTCGCTTGGACCGGTACCTGCTATCGTCACCCGGATTACAAGGGCGAGACAGACGACCGCGTACAGGCCCTTGCGGTTGTGGCCGATATAGCTTGGAAAGATAAGTATGACGCTATTTTCGAGGTCCTCAAGAAAGAGGAGCATGCCAGCCCTTACATGGAAAAATATGTGATGGAAGCTCTGTTCCGCATCGGACATGGGGACTATGCCCTCGAGCGCGAGCGCAAGAGGTATGATTTCATAGTGAACCATCCGGACTACGACACCTTGTTTGAAGGCTGGGATGTGGGGGTGAACGGCGACTGGAACTGCGGGAGTGTGAACCACGCTTGGAGTGGCGGTCCCCTGGCCGTGCTGCCGGCGAAAATGTTCGGAATATCGCCTATCCAGGCCGGTTGGAGGAGGTTCTCAATATCGCCTGACGAGCATATATTCAATGACTGCAGCCTTTCCTTCCCGACTGTCAAGGGAACGGTGGCCGTGTCCTTCAAACGCGACGGAAAAGCCATCCATATGGATGTTGAGGTACCAGAGGGATCCTTGGCCCATGTCAATATCCCCTGGGCGGATTATATCCGCAACCTCGGCCCTGGCAAATACAGCCTTGACCTTGGGAACGGCCCGGTCTTCGAGGCTGGTAACTTCTTGTACAGGGACAAGAACCAGCCTGTCGAGAAGAGAGTGGAGGATCTGCTTGGCCGTATGTCGATTGAAGAGAAAGTGAGCCAGGTCAGTGCCGAACTCGTCAATGTCGATGAATGGGACAAGAGGGACTATACCAAGGGGTTGGTCCGTACCATAGTTCATTTCTTCCCGAGCTGGAATCTCCCCAACGATCCCAAATCAGTGGCCGAAGTGATTAACGAGGACACCCGTCTCTCCATTCTGGCCAACCGCTGGGGAATTCCTGTACTGCAGCACTGCGAGGCCCTTCACGGGGCGATGTGGGGCAAAGCCACCAGTTTCCCCCAGAGTATCGCCATGGCGGCCACCTTCGACGATGGGTTCTACAACCGAGTCGCCCAGGTGATCGCCAAGGAGGTCAGGGCCGTGGGAGTGCGTCAGGTATTGTCTCCCGTTGTCAATATCTCCAGAGACCCCCGCTGGGGCAGGACCCAGGAGGGATATGGGGAGGATGTGCTTCTGAATTCCGCGATGGGTGTGGCTTTCGTGAAGGCGCTTGAAGAGGGAGGAGTGGTCACCACTCCCAAGCATTATGTGGACAATTACGGCGAAGGTGGCCGTGATTCATATGCCTCCACTAACTCTTGGAGGGTGCTCCGTGAAGTATTTCTGGAGCCGTTCCGGGCTTGTGTGGAGGAAGGAGGCGCCAGGGGAATCATGTCGTCCTATAACTCGGTTGACGGAATCCCATCCAGCTGCAATGGCGTGCTGCTCAACGATATCCTCAAGAAAGAGTGGGGCTTCAAAGGAATAGTGGTCACCGACTATGATGCGGTTGACATCGTCCGCCGCCATCACGGCCTGGCGGAGACGGAGGACGATGCCCTCGCCCTTTGTATGGAAAACGGTCTTGACGTGGAATTGCATATCACTTCCCTCGGTCTTCTGGATCTAGTACAGGAGGGGAAGGTCAGCGAGAAAACCCTTGACGAGGCTGTGCGCCGGGTTCTGCGTATCAAGTTCGAGCTCGGTCTTTTCGATGATCCCTATGTGGATCCTGACAAGGCGGCTTCTGTGGTCCGCACCGAGGAACATAAGGAACTGGCATATGAGGCCGCATGCAAGGTCATGACACTGCTCAAGAACGACGGAATCCTTCCCCTTAAACCGGGAAGCGTCAGGAAGATAGGAGTTTTCGGTCCTGCGGCCAATGATTTGAGCCTGGGCAATTACAAACGTCCCGGAGGACGCTGGGAAGGTGACGGAGTGACACCTCTGGAAGGACTCCAGAAGGCTTTCGAAGGTACCGCTCAAGTCGTGCTGAATACAGGAGGACAAAACGTCAGACCACTGGCGGCCACTTGCGATGTCTTGTTATTCTTCCCTTCGATAATCGAGGATGAAGGCCGTGACCGTAGCAGTTTCAAGCTTCCGGCGGCGAAAGTCCGTGACCGGGATGAGACAGGTGGCTTGGTCGTCGACGCCCAGGAGGATCATGCCATAACAATCGACCAGGAGAAGATGGTCAGGGATTTGATAGCCACCGGGAAGCCTGTGATAGTCGTCCTTCAGAACGGCGGTATCATCGACATCACCGATTGGGTGGATGATGCAGCCGCGGTCCTTGAGGCCTGGTATCCCGGAGAGCAGGGAGGCCGGGCGATCGCCGATGCCTTGGCCGGGAAAGTGAATCCTGGGGGCCGACTTCCCATCAGCTGGTCCAAGGACATCGGGCAGACCCCGATGTACTATTCGATCAAGCCCAGTGGCCGAGGCTACGGTTATATCGAGAATGATGGCAAACCACTTTATCCTTTTGGCTATGGTCTGAGCTATACCTCATTCGAATACAGCGACTTCCGCATGCCGGAGACCCTCTCCAAGGGAGATTCCCTTAAGATTGCTGTGACGGTGAGGAATACCGGAGAGGTTGAGGGAGACGAGGTTGTCCAGGTCTACATACATGATGAGCTGGCTTCCGTGGTCCGCCCGATGAAAGAGCTGGTTGCTTTCAAGAGAGTCACCCTTAAACCCGGCGAGAGTCGTGAGGTTGAGTTGGAGGTTCCATATCGTCGCTTCGCGATGTGGGACAAGAATATGAAATTCGGTGTTGAGGAAGGTTGGTTCGAGGTCTGGCTCGGAAGAAACGCTGATGAGAAAGCTCTTCCCGGAGGCCGTGTATTCGTGAAATGATAGGTGATGTTCTTTTTTTACGAAAAGAATCGCTAAATTTAAGGATTGAATATAATTAATTGATACTGAAACTATGGATAGGAGGGGTTTCATAAAGGTTTCCGGCACCGCCGCAGCAGGTCTGGCTATCTCAAGCTGTGTCCCGAAGACCTCTGAGTTGAAAAAGAAAGGTCATTTCTCGTTGACACAGATATCCTCGGCTACGGACACGATCGGGGAATCCTACCTGATGAAGACATCGGACGGGAAGGTTATTATGGTCGACGGGGGGTATGCTTCTGATGCTGAGAACCTTCGTGGCCATCTGATGGATGCGGGAGGACATGTTGACCTTTGGTTTATAACTCATCCTCACGAGGACCACATGGAGGCCTTGGCGACCATTCTTGGAGATCCCAAGGGAATCACGGTTGACAAGGTCATATACTCGAGGGTCCAGGATTCCTTCCTGGATTGCGAGCCGCAGAGTGGTGATAACGCGAGAAGATATTACCGGGCTCTGGACGAATGCATGGACGGGACTGATTTCCTGAATATTCATACTGTGGGGGAGAGATTCGACATAGATGGGATAGGAATAATGATTCTGAGCGTGGCGGACATGAGTATATCTCGTCGCTGTTTCAACAACCAGTCTATGGTGATCCGGATGTGGGACGATGTGAAGAGCGTTGTATTCCTGGGTGACGCTGAGACTGAGCGTGGAGATAAACTACTGGCCGAATGCCGGGAGTATCTTGACTGTGATTACCTCCAGATGGCTCATCATGGCCAGAACGGTGTGTCGGAAGAGTTCTACAAGTCAATCAACTTCAGGGCTTGCCTTTGGCCGACTCCAAGTTGGGTCTGGGAACCGGCCCCTGAGAATGACTGGATAAAGACCAGGGATACTCGTCGCTGGATGGACGAGAAAGGCATTACGGAGCATCATGTAAGTTGCCTTGAGAAAGATTGGATTCTAATTTGAGTATAAGATATGGGATTGAGGCGATTATCATTTATCCTGGCCGCATTGGTCTTCCTCTCATGCGGCGGTAAAAAGGCCTGTGTCAGGCTAGAGGAAGGAGAATTATGTATAGAACCCATGGCGGAGGACGCCATCAGGGTGCGCCTGGTGCCAGATGGAGCTCCGGATCTCGGGGAGCTGATATTCACGGAGACTGTCACCAGACCGGGTTATAAGGTGCGTAAGGTCGGCGGGAACCTGACTGTGTCCACGGCCAAGATGTCAGCGGAGTACAACGCCGCGGACGGTGTCATCACTTTCAAGGATGCGGACGGCAATGTCCTTTTGGAGGAGAAGGCTGGTGGCCGGGCGGTAGTCCCGACTGAGATCCAAGGATCCAAGGCATATTCAGTGTGCCAATCCTTTGTCTCTCCTGAGGGGGAGAGGCTTTTCGGTACCGGCCAGTTTCAGGACGGTCACCTGGATGTCCGTGGACTCACCAGACGCCTGACCCAAGTCAATTCACAGATATCAGTGCCGATGGTGATTTCTAGCAAGGGCTATGGAATCCTTTGGCATAACTATGGCCTCACCGAGTTCAATCCCGCCGGCTCCAGCGTGGCTCTCACGCTTTCCAAGAAGGCGATCTCCGGCGACAAGGTCAATGTGACCGGGACCTCGGGGAACCTGTTTGAAATCAGGACGTATGACTTATTCACGGCCGAGATTGATCTTCCGGAGGATGCTGAGTATGGTTTCCTGCTGGATGTCGGCCGTAGCATGGCCAGGAAGCATTATCTCGCGATCGACGGAGAGCCTCTGGTGGACTTCTCAAATTTCTGGTTGCCACCGACTGTGGCATCGAAGGCCAAGTTGTCCGCCGGTCACCATATAGTTGAAGTGAGAGCCGCTGAAGGTGATTCTCCAGTCCTGTATTGGCGAGAGATAGATAACACCACGACATTCAGCTCACCTGTAGCTCAAGGCTTGGACTACACTGTCTTTGCCGGTGGCGCTGATGAGGTTATGAAGTCTTTCCGCTCGTTGAGTGGTCATGTGCCTCCTATGCCGGACTGGATATTCAAGTACATCCATTGCCGCGAGCGCTATGCCTCACAAGATGAGTTGCTTGAGGCCGCCAAGCGTTTCCATGACGAGGGTATCCCGGTCGGGACCATTGTACAGGATTGGCAATGGTGGGGAAAATATGGTTGGAACGCTATGCGTTTCGACGAGGAGCATTATCCGGACCCTGCCGGAATGACCCGTGAGGTCCACAATCTCGGTCAGCATGTGATGCTCTCGGTATGGTCGAGGGTTGATGAGAGATCCGAGGTTGGCCAGGAAATGAAGAGTAACGGCTATTACATCGGAGGTACGGACTGGGTTGATTTCTTCAAGCCTGAGGCTGCCGCATGCTATTGGAAGAATTTCAGTTCCAAGCTTTTACCTACCGGAATAGATGCCTGGTGGCAGGATGCTACTGAGCCTGAGAACGATGACCTCGCCGGTCGTCGTGTCGGGAATGACAGTATTCCAGGGGAGTTCTACCGTGATGTATATCCCCTGAAGGTTGTCAAGACTGTCTATGAAGGTCTTCGCCAGGATGATCCGGACCGCCTGCCAGTCATATTGACAAGGAGTGGTTTCGCAGGCATGCAGCGTTACGGTGCGATGACGTGGAGCGGGGACATAGGCGCTGACTGGACCTCTTTCAAGGTGCAGATCGCCGCAGGCCTCGGCCAGATGGCCGCTGGCCTTCCTTGGTGGACTTACGACGCCGGAGGTTTCTTCCGACCTGTCGGGCAGTACGATGACCTTGATTACCAGGAGCGGATGATCCGGTGGATCCAGACCGCTGTCTATCTTCCTTTCATGAGGGTCCACGGCTATCAAAGCCGTACGGAACCTTGGGAGTATAGTGCTGAGACTGAGCGGCTTTTTAAGGCTGCCATCTCCAGGAGAGAGGCCATGATGCCTTATATACTGGAATGTGCCAGGAAAGTGACCGAGGA
The DNA here is from genome assembly GCA_900320365.1 of uncultured Bacteroidales bacterium. GTDB lineage: Bacteria > Bacteroidota > Bacteroidia > Bacteroidales > UBA932 > Cryptobacteroides. The sequence continues at coordinate 25,106 of ONSC01000021.1, read as the reverse complement.
AGACTACACCATGATGCGTCCGTTGGTGTTTGATTTTCCGGGGGACACCGAGGCTTTGGCCCAGGAGACGGAATTCATGTTCGGACCTGATTTCCTTGTCTGTCCGGTGACAGAGGGCCATGTCTCCTCCTGGAAGGTCTATCTGCCCGTCAATAAGGGTGGATGGGAGGATACCAGAGACGGAACCCGCTATAAGGGAGGCGCTTATCATATTGTCCCTGTTGATATGGAGAATATACCTGTGTTTAAAAGAATCGTGAAATGAGAATGAGAAGATTGATTTGTGTTGTGGTTGTTTGTTCCGTTGTCTCGTCTTTTCTTTTCAAGGCGGGAGCGCAGACCCCTGCTTTCCGTGACGAGAGCTTACCGATCGCGCAAAGGGTTGAGGACTTGCTCGGAAGAATGACTGTGGACGAGAAGATTGATTTGTTGAGGGCTACCTCTCCGGCGAATGAACGTCTTGGAATCGCTAAGTATTATCATGGTAATGAGGCACTTCACGGGGTTGTCCGTCCCGGGCGTTTCACTGTGTTCCCGCAAGCGATAGCCTTGGCTTCCTCTTGGGATCCTGACCTTCTGTTCAAGGTGTCCACGGCCATCTCCGATGAGGCGAGGGCAAGGTGGAATGAGCTGGGGGAGGGAAAACTCCAGACCAACCAATTCAGCGACCTCCTCACTTTCTGGTCACCGACTGTGAATATGGCCAGGGATCCTCGTTGGGGACGTACTCCTGAGACTTACGGTGAGGATCCTTTCCTCACCGGCGAGATGGGAACCGCATTTGTGAGGGGTCTTCAGGGTGACGATCCCAGGTACCTGAAGGTGGTTTCCACGCCGAAGCATTTTGCGGCTAACAACGAGGAGCACAACAGGTTCGAGTGTGATGCGGAGATCTCCGAGAAACAATTGAGGGAATATTACTTACCTGCTTATGAGGCCCTCGTACGCAGGGGACACGCCCAGTCCATAATGGCCTCTTACAACGCCATAAATGGCATTCCTTCCTCAGCCAACCCTTGGCTCCTGACCAAGGTCTTGAGGGATGATTGGGGGTTCGACGGTTATGTGGTCTCCGATTGCGGTGGTCCTTCCACTCTTGTGGAAGATCATCATTATGTGGCGAAGAAGGAGACGGCCGCCGCCCTGTGCCTCCTATCTGGTCTTGACCTTGAGTGTGGCGATTATTATTACATCGAGCCGCTCAAGAAGGCTTATAAACTCGGGATGGTCAAGGATGAAGACATCGACCGTGCCGCCAGAAGGGTACTGACCGCCAGGATGAAGCTCGGCATATTCGATTCCGGGAAGGACAATCCCTACACTATGATTTCTCCAGAAGTAATTGGTTCTGAGAAACATCAGGCTCTTGCCCTGGATATGGCCAGGGAATCGATAGTCCTGCTCAAGAACCAGAACAATATCCTTCCGCTGAAGAGGGGCAAGGTCAAGTCTCTGGCTGTCGTGGGTATCAATGCCGGCACATGCGAGTTCGGTGATTACAGCGGAACCCCGGCCTCCACACCTGTCTCGATCCTGGATGGGATCAAGGCTGTCGCAGGCAAGGGGA
>ONSC01000021.1:0-23532 GCA_900320365.1 uncultured Bacteroidales bacterium | reverse complement strand
CCTCCGAGACCATCGCACCTGAATTCTTCCCCAAGGGTCTTAAGGCTGAGTACTATTCCGGGACTGAGTTGAAAGGAACACCCAAGACCAGGGCGGATGAGTGGATCAATTTCGAACCGAACAATCAGGCTCCAGACCCGTTCATTCCTGACGCTCCGATGAGCGTGAGATGGACAGGTTCTTTACGTCCCTCACTCTCAGGAGAATATACTCTCTGCATAACTTCTGATGATGGTTGCCGCCTTTTCGTTGACGGCAAGCTCCTCATCGACGCTTGGGGAGGACACGCCGTCCGTATGGACAAAGCCTCTGTGAACCTTGAGGCGGGAAAGGAATATGAGGTGAAAGTGGAGTATTACAATCTCCGTGACTATGCTGTGGCCCGCCTAGGCTGGATTCCTCCCAAGACGGCAGGACAAGACAGGCTCTCACTTTATGGAAACGCCGGAAAACTCGCTAAGGAGTGCGACGTGGTCGTTGCCGTGATGGGAATCAACAAGTCTATCGAGAGGGAAGGAAAGGACCGTGATTACATCACCTTGCCCGCTGACCAACAGGAGTTCCTGCAGGAACTTTACCACGTGAATAAGAATGTGGTCCTCGTGCTTGTCGCCGGAAGCTCATTGTCTATCCTGTGGGAGGACAAGAATATTCCAGCGATCGTCAACGCCTGGTATCCGGGAGAGAAGGGTGGCACCGCTGTAGCCGAGGTTCTTTTCGGTAAGTATAATCCCGCCGGGAGGTTGCCTCTGACATACTACAACAGGGTTGAGGACCTGCCAGCCTTTGACGATTATGACATTACCAAGAGAACTTACAAGTACTTTGAGGGTGATGTCCTCTATCCTTTCGGTTACGGCTTGAGTTACACCAACTTCCGTTATTCCAACCTCAAGGTTGAGGATAAGGGCGAGACGGTCGATGTCTCTTTCACACTTAAAAACACCGGGAAGTATGATGGAGATGAGGTTGCTCAGGTCTACACCCGTCTTCCCGAGTACGAAGGTAAAGCCCCTATAAAGGAATTGAGGGGTTTCAAGAGGGTTCATCTCAAGAAGGGCGAGAGCAAGGTTGTCACCGTTCCTGTCCGTAGGGAGGATCTTCGCTATTGGAGCGATACACAGGGTAAATTCATTGTCCCGGAAGGCCTCCCGGAGGTGATGGTCGGAACCTCTTCAGCTGACATACGTCTCAAAATTCAATAAAGACAACACCATGAGAAGATTTCTATCGACAATCATCGTCCTTTGTTCCGTCGCCTTCGCCGTCAGGGCGCAAGTGAACAAGGAAATCATCGCTCCGTCAATTTGCCCGGAGCCTGTCTCATCCAAAGTGTCACCGACGGAATATGTGCCTTTGAGTAAAATCGATCTCTATTGTCCCGATGATAACGCCCCAATGTGGGCGAAAAGGCATCTGACGGAGTGGTACGGAAAAATGGCACCCGAGGTCATTCCAGCCCTTGGCGGTAAAAGATGGGGCAAGGAAGGAGAGTACCAGATGGAAATCAACCAAAGAGGCATTACAATCAGGGCGGGATCATTGCAAGGAGTCCGTTATGCCTTATATTCATTGAGGCAATTGGCCATACCAGCCAGAGGTACTTATCGGACCGCGGGATGGATAGTGCCGGTCTCATCTATTCAGGATGCCCCTTCCCTGGCTTTCCGCGGGATACACATCTGCTGGTTCCACGAGACTGAGCCTTGGGAGGTGGAGCGCCTGGTGAGACTCGCGGCTTATTACAAGCTCAATTACGCTGTCATCGAGCCTTGGGGGTCGTTCAGGAGCGATGTCGCCCCTTGGTACGGTTGGCCTGACGGCACCATGACCAAGGAAGAGATAGCGAGGATCAAGGCAATAGCCGATGATCTTGGAATCACCTTAATCCCGCAGATAAATGTTTTCGGTCACGCCACTATGGCTCGTGGCGGAGACGGAAAGCATGCGGGGTTGGATTTCAACCCTGAGTTCCAGCCTCTTTTCGAGCCTTATGGCGGCTGGAACTGGTGCCTCTCAAATCCCCGGACCAGAGAGTTGCTGCAGGATCTTATAGCCGAGTTGCACGAAGCCTTCGGAAACCCTCCGTATTTCCACATCGGAGGAGACGAGGCCGAGCCACCGAGCTGTCCAGAATGTATCAAACATCCTTATTCAGAGCTGTTTCTGAACCATATCAAGGCCCTTTCCGAGACAATCGTATCGAGAGGAGCCAAGCCGATGATGTGGCATGATATGCTCCTTCAAAGAGGTGATCCCAGATGGAAGGGCTTTTATGCGAATGGTACCGAAGAGACGGCTGCGGGATTCCTCAAGTTTCCGAGGGACATAGTCATCTGTGACTGGTATTACGGTGGGGCGCATGAGGATTATCCGACCCTGGATTATTTCCGTTCGCTAGGCTTTCCTGTCTTGACCTGCCCCTGGGATAATCAGGAAGGAATAAAGGCTCAGTCTCGTCGTGCTCATGAGACTAAGATGGACGGCGTCCTCGGCACCTTGTGGCATCACTATTTCGGCGGTTCTCTCACGATGATATATCCCACTCTCGCAAATGCGGCGTGGAAGGAGAATCCTTCTTATAAAGATGTCAGGGCTTATACTTTCTATAATCATCTAAGACAGGTTGGCTGGGACATGGGCATTTCTGATCCAAGGCACGCCGGAACCTATTATGACGAGATTCCTCCGGAACCATTCTTAAATAACTAATGCGGCGGAACGAATTGAGAATCAAGTTTTCATATTTATTGTTGGCGGTTGTCTTGTTTTTTCTTGCATCCGTGCCTTCCGGTGCGCAGGAGAGTGAGGACAACACATTTGGCGGTTGGGAATTTCTCGAAGTCAACCATGATTTCGGGAAGAGTCCGGTTTTCGCCACTTTTTATTTTGAGCACGACAATTACCAATACAAACGTCTGGAATGTTGGTACACACGTACCACGGTTGGAGTTAAGCTTCTCCCTTGGCTGAAGTTCGATGTCGCGTATGACTATATTCATGAGCCATTCGCCACGACCCATAAGGCTGTCGCCGATTTGACAGGTACTCTGAAGCAGGGAGGTTTGAAGGTTTCCATTCGGGAGCGTTACCAGCATGGTTGGACTCCGGATACGGGAACCCAAAGCGATGTACTGCGCTCCAGGTTGAAGGTGCAATACGCTATCCCCGGGACCAGATTCAGCCCTTATCTCGCCGCTGAGGTTTTCACTTGGGGAGACCAATGGAAAAAGACAAGGCATTATGTGGCCTGCGATTATGACATCTCGAAGGCTGTCCAGTTGGAGGCTTATTATCTTTACTATGCGTTCAATGGTGTTCCCGCCGAGCACGTTATCGGTGTCGGGATTAATTTCTATATTTGATGTTCAAGAATAGGGTATTGATTATGAATAAACTAACAGGATTGCTGGCTGTCGTTATCATCGCTGGCACCTTATGCTCTTGTGCGGGAAAATGCCCGAAGGATGCTGAGGCCCCGGCTCCCAAGTCGGAGTTTGTATCGGAGTATATCTCCCCAGTGAGATTGGTGCTGGTGGAAGGCCCTGTCACCATGCCGGAGGTTCTTCTGAAACCATATTCCGGCCAAGTCTCCACCACGGAGGAGTATGTGGCGGAGTTCTCGCGAGGCGGATCAGTGTTGCTCGATTTCGGGAAAGAGATCCAAGGCGGGATCCAAATCACTCGAGCCATTTCGGGGGGACATAAACCGGTGAGGTTCCGTCTCTGTCTGGGAGAGTCTGTGAGCGAGGCCATGAGCGATGTGGACGAGAAGGGAAGCACGGCGACTAACGATCATTCCGTCAGGGATTTCGAGATTTCTGTGCCATGGCTTGGAGTGGCTGAGTATGGCAACAGCGGCTTCCGGTTCGCCAGACTTGATTATCTCGGAGATGACGATCAGACCGCTCTTGTGGCCGTCAGGGCTATCTCCAGATATAGGGATATCCCGTATCTCGGTTCTTTCCATTGCAGCGATGCGCGTCTGGATAAGATCTGGATGACTGGAGCCTACACTGTGCATCTCAATATGCAGGAATACCTTTGGGACGGGATCAAGCGCGACCGCTTGGTTTGGATAGGTGACATGCATCCGGAGGTGATGACCGTCGGCACCGTGTTTGGCGACCATGAGGTGGTTCGCAAGAGCCTAGACTATATCAGGGATGGTACCCCTTCCAGTGATTGGATGAACGGAATATGTTCATATTCACTATGGTGGATCATCATACAGCACCACCTTTACCAGTGGTACGGTGATCTTGATTATTTGAAGAGCCAGGCTTCTTACCTTGATGATCTGCTCTACAATGTGATCTCTAATCTTGACGGCTCGAAGGAGGCGTATAAGAGCGGTCGTTTCATCGATTGGCCTTCCAATGACCAACCAGCGGTCATCCACGCCGGTCTTCAAGCCCTTTCTGTCCGTGCCCTCGAGGCCGGAGCGGAGATGGCCGGATGGCTAAATGACGAGTTTTTGCGGGAGAAATGCGCCAAAAAGGCGGCGGAATTGAGGAAATATGTCCCCGATAATGTAGGGAATAGTCAGGCGGCGGCGCTGCTCGCCATCCAGGATATGATGGATCCGGAGGAGGCTTCCAAGATAATATTAGCCAACGGACCGGAGAAATTCACTTCCTTTATGGGTTATTACCTCATTGAGGCTCTGGCCAAGGGAGGCCATTACGCTGAGGCTATGGATTTAATTTCCAAGTATTGGGGAAAGATGATAGACCTGGGAGCCACCACTTTCTGGGAGGATTTCAATTATACGGATGCCCAGAACGCCGCCAGGATTGATGAGATTGTCCCCGAGGATAAGTTCGACATCCACGCTGACGGCGGTGCTTGGTGTTATGTCGGGTTGCGCCACAGTTTCTGTCATGGCTGGGCTTCCGGTCCCACCACATGGCTAAGCCGTCATGTCCTTGGTATAGAACCTGTTGGAGTAGGTTTCAAGCAGGTGAGGGTAGAACCCCATCTGGGTGATCTTGAATGGGCGGAGGGCACTTTCCCTACGCCGTATGGACAGATTGAGGTTCGGCATGAGAAGAAGGCTGACGGAACCGTCTCCTCAAATATAAGGCTCCCGAAAGGAGTTAAGCTTGTGAAATAATTAATAATCAATATAATATGAAAAAGATTTCCTCTGTTTTGTGCGCCATGGCCTTGATGACACTAGGTGCTTGTTCTGGTCATAAGACCACTGAATCCATACCCCTTGCCGAGCATCCCCGCCCGGACTTTGAGAGGGCGGATTGGATTAATCTCAACGGTCATTGGGCCTTCACTTTTGATGAGGCTGCCGCGACAAAAGCTATCGCCGGCGAAGACCTTTCTGTCATGGACAACCAGATTCTCGTTCCTTTCCCTTGGGGATCCAAACTTTCCGAGGTTGAAGATAAGGGAGACATAGGCTGGTACGGCCGTGAGATAACGGTGCCGAATTCCTGGAAGGGGAAGAGGGTATTCCTTGTCGTTGGCGCCTCTGACTGGGACACGCATGTTTGGCTTGATGGCAAGGAGATCGGAAGCCACCAGGGTGGTTACACTCCTTTCGCTTGCGAGCTTCAGGACATCACTTTCGGGAAGCCTCAGCGCATTGTCATAAAGGCTGATGACACCTCCTCCGACGCTCACCTCTACGGTAAGCAGGGCTATGGTAACGCCAGGGGAATATGGCAGACTGTCTATCTTGAGGCCAGAGGAGCGAATTATATTGAGTCCATGCACTTCACTCCTGACATCGACCAGTCTAATGTCAAGGTCGATGTCGCTTTGGCGGCTCCCGCGGCTCCCGGAGAGTCTTTTAAACTGGCTTTCAAGACAGGCGGACAGGACACCTTTACCGCGGATATGGAAGGAAAGGACAAGGCATCCTTCACGATTCCCATCAAGGACCAACACCTGTGGGATCTCGATGATCCGTTCCTCTATGAGGTCACCGCATCGCTTGGAAATCAGGATGCGGTGGATTCTTATTTCGGCCAGAGGAAGATTGGCGTGGCGAAGTTCCCTGGAGCCGATTTCAACTATGTGGCTCTCAACAATAAACCTCTATATCTCCAGCTTTGTCTTGACCAGAGCTATCACCCGGAAGGCTTCTACACCTTCCCGAGCGATGAGTTCATGAAGAACGAGATACTGTTGTCCAAGAAACTTGGACTGAACGGTAACCGTATCCATATCAAAGTCGAGGTGCCCCGCAAACTCTATTGGGCCGACAAACTCGGTCTTTTGATTATGGCTGACACCCCCAACTTCTGGGGTGAGCCGGTTCCGGAGGCTCGTCAGGACTGGGAGAATTGCCTGAGGGCACAGGTTGAGAGGGATTACAACCATCCTTCGATTTTCGCATGGGTCAACTTCAATGAGACCTGGGGTCTTTTTGACAAGGATCATGTGTACACTCAAGACGCCCAGGATTGGGTGCGTTCAATGTATCATCTGACCAAGAGTCTGGATCCCAGCCGTTTGGTTGAGGACCAAAGCGCCTGCAATCGGGATCATGTCGAGACCGACATCAACTCCTGGCACTCCTACCGTCCCGGTTGGGATTGGGATAGGGAAATCAAGTACTATTGCGATAATACCTATCCTGGCAGCCATTTCAACTATATCGGCGAGAATGTACAGACCGATGTCCCCATGATAAACAGCGAGTGCGGTGATGTCTGGGGATATCATGGCAGCGCCGGTGATTGCGATTTCACATGGGATTACCACATCATGATAGACGCCTTCCGCCGCAACCCCAAATGTGCCGGGTGGCTTTACACAGAGCACCATGATGTGATTAACGAGTGGAATGGCTATGTCCAGTACGACCGCTCACCTAAGATTGACGGCCTTGATGACCTGGTTCCCGGGATGACCATTTCCGACTTCCAGAGCCAGTATTACATCCAGCCGTTGAAATATCTCTACACTGTCAATAAGCCGGGAGAGTGGGTGAATCTTGATTACCATGCCTCATTTATGACCGATAAGGATCCCGGTAAGATGACTTTGGAGACGGAACTCGTTGGTTATGACTCAGTTGGTGAGTTTAAGAAGTTTGAGAAGCTCGATATTCCCGTGGAGTTCAAGCCTTGGTTCAGCGGTAAAGTCGCCAGCCAGAGGGTCCATGTTCCCGAGGAGAACGGCTTGTATTGGCTTAAGATGACCCTTAAGAACGGGAATGGTGAGGCTATCCATCACAATTTCACCACATTCCGTGTCAAGGACGCTAAGACAGCGGCTCCCGCGGGTAAGGCATTGCTTACTTTCGCCCCGTCATCTTACACGGCCTCTGAGTGGTCCCTTGGTAACTCCTCGATCTATGATGGCCTGAAGGAGAACGGTTTCGGCCATGGTTATTATGAGTATACAATAGACCTTCCTAAGGGACTTGACCTTGAGAAAATCTCATCCGCAACCTTGGTTTTCGAGGCTTCCGCCAAGGAGAAGTTCGGAAAAGATAAGGAGGGAGATGAGATAGAGGGAGATTACATGCTTGGCAAGGGGACCTTTGACCACTGTAAGTCTCTGAACTCTTACGCTATGACCGACACGACCCTCTGGCCTTCCAAGCTTGAGGTCTCAGTCAATGGCAAGGTGATCGGAAAGGTTGATTTGAAGGACGATCCCGCGGATCATAGGGGTATCCTCTCTTGGGGAGCCCAGCCATCCAAGCCAGAGATGCGTGAGGGTGGCTCATATGGTGAGCTGGTCAAGATGGAAGTGCCTCTCAACGGTCTCCCTGTAAATGAGATACTGAAGACGAGACAGGTTAAACTCCGCTTCACGGTGCCTGAGTCTGACCTTGACGGCGGACTCGCCATCTATGGCAAGGATTTCGGCCGTTATCCTCTTGATCCCACCATCATCCTTGCATTCTGATTCCTGTCATTCTGAGCGAAGCGAAGAATATACGAAGCGAATAAACTATGAACTTATTCCCAAAAGCCGCTTTCATTCTCGCGCTTGCGGCCATCCATCTGGGTGCCGCGGCGCAAAAGATCAGTTCGGAGAAAGTTTATCAGATAGCCACCGCCGGGGGGCTTGTCCTAGACAACCAAGCCAGCCTTACTTCGGAAACTCATATTTTCCTGAGTGTTCCTGACAAGAAAAAACCCACTCAGGCTTGGCATTTCAGGCCCCTTGGCAATGATACATATCTGTTGGTCAATGGTTTCTCTTTCCAGGCTCTGGACAATGATGGCGGAGGAGAAGGTTCCGGTCATCCTGTCATCCAATGGCCTGATGACATGAACAATCAAAACCAGTGGTGGGTCTTGACCACCCATAAAGATGGATCAATCTCCCTCAAATGTGTCTCAAGCGGCTTGGCTCTTGGCATGGTCAAGACGGTCCAGCCTGGGGCTGAGGTCGTTCAGGTGACTCCTGATGATGGAGATCCCAACCAGCGTTGGTACATTCAAGAATCGGAGGCCAAGGTGGATTTCATAGTTCCGAAGACCTCGTCCATAAATGATTGGGAGAATGAGAAGGTGCTGGGTATTAATAAATTACCTGGTCACGTTACCTTCATTCCGTATGCGGATGAGGCTGAGATGGTCTCCGATCCCGCCTATTCCAAACCTTGGGAAAAGACAGGGTCTTCCCGATATATGTCGCTGAATGGAAAGTGGAAATTCAATTGGGTGGCTGATCCTGAGGACAGGCCAGTCGGATTCCAGGCTCCGAAGTTCAGCGTCTCCTCATGGGACGAGATTGACGTGCCCTCCAATTGGGAAATGAAAGGTTACGGTACACCCTTGTATTCCAATGCCACTTATCCTTTCCTCAACAACCCTCCTTTCATCCAGCCTCAGCACGGCTACACTACAGTGGCGGAACCCAATCCCACGGGCTCATACCGCAGGGATTTCACACTTCCATCGGACTGGGGGGACAAACAGGTGTACATCCATTTCGACGGGGTCTATTCCGCCTTCTATGTCTGGGTCAACGGGAAGAAGGTAGGTTACAGCCAGGGCGCTAACAACGACTCTGAGTTTGACATCACCAAATATGTCGTAAAGGGGCGTAACGTCGTGGCTGTGGAGGTGTACAAGTGGAGCGACGGCAGTTATCTTGAGGACCAGGACATGTTCCGCCTGGCTGGTATACACCGTGATGTCTATCTTGTCGCCAGACCTAAGATTCATTTTAATGATTTCGGTATAAAGACCACTTTCAGCGATGATTTCTCCTTGGGCTCCATAGACGCCACCGCCGTTATCAGGAATGATGGAAAGGGGGCGTTCGCCAGAGTCAAGGCTTCAGTATATGATGAGCAGGGACATAGGGTTAGCTATGCCGAGTCTGAAGGAACAAAACTCGCATCTGGGAAAGAGTTGGCTATAAATGATTTACGGATTGATGTAGCCAAACCTCATCTATGGTCAGCTGAGGATCCATATCTCTATACCGTGAGGATGGAACTTCTTGACAAGGACGGTAAGACGCTTGAGACCACTTTCCTGCGCCATGGTTTCCGCAAAGTCGAGTTCAAAAGGAACAAACTCTATATCAACGGGGTTCTTACCTATTTGAAAGGAACAGACAGGCATGACATAGACCCTGTTCACGGGAAGGCTGTGCCCGTGGAGACGATGTTGAAGGACATTCTCCTGATGAAGCGCCATAACATAAACACTGTCCGTACCAGTCACTATCCCAACGATCCGAAGATGTACGCCATGTATGATTATTTTGGCCTGTACATAATAGACGAGGCGGACCAAGAGTGCCACGGTAATCACAATATCACGAAAACCCCCTCTTGGGAGGCCGCTTATGTTGACCGCGCGGAGCGCATGGTGCGCAGGGACAAGTTGCACCCAAGCGTGATTTTCTGGTCTCTTGGAAATGAGTCCGGAGGCGGCTCCAACATCGTCGCTGAACGGGATGCTGTCCGACGTCTTGATGACCGTCCGATTCATTACGAAGGTATGAATAGCGTGGCCGATATGGACTCCCAGATGTATCCTTCCCTGGATGGAATGGAGAGGACGGATAAGAACGGAGCGGACAAGCCTTATATTCTTTGCGAATATGCCCATGCCATGGGTAACGCCATCGGAAACCTAGCCGAATATTGGGATTATATAGAGAACAAATCGGAGAGGATGATAGGTGCCTGTATCTGGGACTGGGTGGACCAGGGAATAACCAAATACGGGGAGAATAACGGGAATATCTACTTTGGAGGATCGTTCGGTGATATGCCCAATGACAACGACTTCTGTCTCAACGGTATAATCACCGCTGACCGCCGAGTCACGCCGAAACTCCAGCAGGTTAAGAAGGTATACCAGTACATCAAGATATCTTGTTCGGGACAAGGCAAAATCGCTTTGGAGAACCGTTATACCACGTATAATCTCTCTCAAATGGAGCTTCGCTTCAAGGTCCTTCACTCCGGGGAAAAAGTGGCATCCGGTGTGGTCCCGCTTCCTGACACCAAGCCTTGGGAGTCGTGTGTGGTGGATATTCCCGTGGACAAGGCTTTGCTGGTGAAAGAGAATGCGGACGTGGTTCTGCAGGTTTGGGTCTGCCTGAAGGAGTCTGCCCGCTGGGCTGATGCTGGCTATGATGTCGCTTCCGGGGAGTTCGTCTTAAATGAGGCAGCCCCAGTCCTTGCGCCTGCCGGTTCAGAAGGATCCTCCACTTTGAAGGTATTTGTTGAGGAGAATCGTTACCTCTGTGCGACCAACGACAGGATTTTCACCCGTTTCGACAAATATGAGGGTAAACTGCAGAGCCTTTGTGTAGATGGTTATGAGATCCTTCATATGCAAGGGGGACCAGTGTTCAATGGTTATCGCTACATCAGCAATGACGCCGCCCGTTTCATGGGTTTCCAGATACATGATCCTTTCTCAACGACCATTTTACTCAAGGAGTTCAATTATCATGTGGATGATGGTGACCTCCGAGTGGAGACAAGCCTAGACGCTACTGTGGGCGGGATAACCGTGCCTTATAAGGTCATTTATGATGTCCATCCCTCAGGTCAAGTCGATGTGTCCGCCACATTCTCTCCGGCCGAGGGCTTCTCTCTCCATAGGTTGGGACTGAGGATGTTCTTGAATCCGGCGTATGAGACTATCAAGTGGTACGGACGCGGCCCTATGGAGAATTACATCGACAGGAAAGACGCGGCTTTCCTCGGGATATATGAATCGACAGTCACGGACATGGCTGAGCATTATGCCCGCACCCAGACTATGGGTGAGAGGACTGACACCCGATGGATTGAGTTGGGTACAAAGGATGGGCATTTCGTGCGTATCACCGCGGAGGGAGCGTTAGACTTCTCGGCGCAGCATTTCACCGACGAGGACATATTCAGCGCTAAATACTGCCATGAACTTCCGAATGTCCGCAGGCCGGAAACCGTTTTGTGCCTTGACCGGTTCATGGAAGGAATCGGAAACGGAAGCTGTGGCCCTGCCACGCTTCCGAAATACAAAATCACTCCAGGCCAGGAGTATTCTTACAAGTTCAGGATTGAGGCGAATGCGGATGGATTTAGGTAGTGATTTGCTTAAAAAAGGTCGAATTGTTATATTCGCGAAGATTCTAAACCGTTTTTAGAGGCATATTTAATCCAGATTGTCATGGCTAGGCTATTACTGATGACCGATTTTTCCGAGTCGTATGCTAACAAGCTACTGAAAGGGATTATGCGTTTTTCCCATGAGCACGAACCGTGGGTGGTTTGTAAGATGCCGCTTTCTCTACGTGACAATGGAAGGATGGATGAGGTGGTGAAGTTCGCTGTGGACTGGAAGGCTGATGCGATCATCGGCCAGTTTCTGCCCACTGATGATGTGGACGCCTTCCGCAAGCACGGGATTATAGCGATTGCTCAGGACTATCACCAGAAGTTCCCTTCAATCAGCAATATAAGTGGTGATTATGCGGCCTCCGGAAAGATCGCGGCTGATTACCTGATAAAGAAGCGAGTCAATAATTTCGGATTCTTCGGCTTGAAAGGAATGGTCTGGTCGGACGAGAGACGGGACAGTTTCGTGGCTGAGATCCAGTCGAGGATTCCCGACGCCACAATCTCTGTTCAGGAGAAGTATGACATCAGTGAGACCTGGTGGTATGACCTTGAGGGGCTTGGTAAGTGGCTGTTGGATCTTCCCAAACCGGTCGCCATTTTCGCTTGTGATGACAATAGGGCATATTACATAATAGAGGCGGCAAAGATGGTTGAGAGTGAGGAAATGCGTATTCCCGAGGACATTATGGTGCTGGGAATCGACAACGATGAGTCTCTTTGCCAGTTGTGTTCTCCTCAGCTTTCCTCAATCAATCAGGATGTTGAGGAAGCCGGTTACAATACCGCCTGTTTCATCGATGAGCTTCTCTCCCTGCCTCCAAAAGAGAGGTTGGGGAAGACCAGGGATATCGTGGTCAAGCCCACTCATGTGACCACACGCCGATCCACAGACGCCGTATTGCATCCCAACCCATACATCTCCCGGATATTGTATTTCATCAACAACAACATCAATGACAGGATATCAGTGGATGATGTGGTTGCTTTGGTCCCGATGTCCAGAAGGCTTCTCGAGAGCACTTTCCGCAAGGAGATGGATACCTCGATATACCAGTACATAATAAAGGTCAGGGTCGAGAAGATGAAAGATCTGATGATTAATGGTTATTCTCCGCTTAATGCGGCGGACATGCTCGGAATGGATTATAAAATACTGGCCAGGAGTTTCAAGAAACTGACGGATATGACTCCCGGCGAATTCTATGATAAACTTGAATTTGATTGATAGATGAGACTGAAGTTTTTCTCTTTATTGCTGGTTCTCACCGGCATTCTCTCCTCCTGCGGAGGAAATGAGCCTAGGCTTGTTATTTTCACATATGATGGTCTGCGTTGGCAGGAGCTCTATACGGGCGCCGATTCCAGCCTTGTGGGCAATCCGAGGTATGTTGACAATCCTGATTTGATGAAGGCGAAGTATTGGAGAGACACTCCCGAGGAGCGTCGCTCTGTCCTTCTGCCTTTCACATGGAGCTATATTGAATCAAACGGTTATATGCTTGGTAACCGTCTCAAAGGCAGTCAGTTCCAAGTGGCCAACAGCATGAGTTTCTCCTATCCCGGCTACAGTGAGATGTTTTGCGGATGGGCTGATGACGAGAGGGTTGACAGCAATAATCCTGTTCCCAATCCCAACACCAGTGTCCTTGAAGTCGTGAATAAGGATCCACGTTATAAAGGCAGCGTGATGGTTTATGGGTCATGGGAGTCTATACGTTACGCGGTAAACAATGATAGGGGAGGCTTCCCGGGAAGTGTGTCGTATGAACCAGACGTGGCAGCCCACAAGAGTCCGGAGTTGGATTTGATCAACAAGATGCAGGAGGTAATGCCCCACTATTGGGGAGAGGAGCGTTTTGACGCTTTCACATATGCCTATGCCCTCGAGACAATGAAGAAGGATCATCCTAAGGTGATGTGGGTCGCTTTCGGAGACACCGATGAGTGGGCTCATGCCGGGAAATATGATTTTTATCTAGAGGCGGCACATGGCACTGACGATATGATCAGGCAGATTGTGGAGTTTTGCGAGAGCGATCCCTTCTATAAAGGGAAGACTACTTACTTGATGACCACCGACCACGGTCGCGGAAAGAAATCAGGATTCACTAGCCACAGCTCTGGAACTTCCGGGTCCGAGAATACTTGGATGATCGCTTTTGGCAAGGGGGTCAAACGCCTCGGGGAGACTTCCGGGAACGGCCCTTATTATACCTACCAGGTCGCATCCACTGTAGCGGACATTCTTGGAGTGGATTTCACCCCGGACAACGGGGAAAAGCAGCCCCCGGTCGATCCTGAGTTCAAGGGAGAACCCTTGCCCGATGATTTGAACATACAGGATATGGGATACTTCCATGAAGTGACTGCGACGCCTAGGGGTGCGGGAGTGAGGTATAGGTATTACGAGGGTCCTTTTGTCAGTGTTGACGAGCTGCTTAAAGCGAGAGTCGTGGAGAGCGGGATAAAGGAGGACCTGAGTATTGACAATGCCAGGGCGGAAGACCATTTCGGGTATGATTTCCAAGGGCTTCTCAAGATTCCTGTATCGGGGCGATATGTCATCTCTTTGTCTTCAGATGACGGTTCCAAGGTGTTCATAGATGATAAGTTGGTCATTGACAATGACGGTAGCCACAGCACCAATGTCATGGAGGTCTCTCTCGCGATGGATGCGGGATACCACCGGCTGCAGGTACTATACTTCGAGGACTATGAAGGGGAGGCGCTTGAGGTCGGTATAGAGGGCTGCGGCCTGTCATTTGACAATATTCCAGCCTCGATGCTTTTCCACGAATAATCAATTTATTGATAATGAAGAGAATAGTTGTCTTTTTCTTGGGCGCTTGCGCCCTGCTTGCATCATGCTCCAAGGTGGATAATGACCCAAAAGTGGTAGTGATCACCTTTGACGGCCTGCGCTGGCAGGAGGTGTTTTCTGGAGCCGATTCATCACTTATTGCCGATCCTCGTTTCTCTCGGGATCCGGAGGCACTTAAGGCTGAATATTGGAGGGATACTCCCCAGGAGCGCCGGGAGGCTTTGATGCCGTTCGTATGGAGTCACATCGCCTCTAATGGCTACCTTCTCGGCAACCGGGAGAAGAACAGTCTGATGCGGGTCTTTAACAATAAATCATATTCCTATCCCGGCTATAGCGAGATGTTCTGCGGCTGGGCTGATGACGAGAGGGTTGACAGCAATGATCCGGTTCCGAATCCCAACGTCAGCGTGATGGAAGTCGTGAACCAGGATCCACGTTATAAAGGTCATGTGATGGTGTATGGATCGTGGGAATCGATTCGTTTCGCTGTTAATAACGAGAGGGGAGGTTTCCCTGGCAGCACCGCTTTCGAGGGGAATGTGTCTCCCAATCCCAGCCCGCGGCTGGAGATGATAGACCGGGTGATGGAAAGCATATACGGTTCTCCCAAGGGAGGCGAGAGGCCCGACGGTTTCACATACGCCTACGCTATGGAGACCATCCGGAATGACCACCCGAAACTGTTGTTCATCTCGTTCGGAGAGACTGACGAATGGGGACATGGAGGTGAATATGACAAGTATCTCCATGCGGTCCATTTCACGGACGGCTTCATAAAGGATATTGTCGAGACATGTGAGGCTGACCCGTTCTACAAAGGTAAGACAACTTATTTGATCACAACAGACCATGGCCGCGGCCGTGGGGATCGCTTTGTCTCACATGGGGCTGATATAAGGGGCGCTGAGCAGACATGGTTGATGGCTCTCGGGAGAGGTATCCCGGCAGCTGGTGAGACCTCCAACAACGGTCCTTTCTATACAAAGCAGGTAGCGGCCACGATCGCGGACCTTCTCGGAGTCGATTTCACTCCTGGCAATGGAGTCAAGTGCGAGCCATTTGATCCCACTTATTACAAGGAGCCGGAGACTCCTGTGGCCTCTGCCACTTTCTCCGCTGTGGAAGCCGCTCCAAAGGGGCATGGCGTACGCTATACCTATCATGAGGGGCCCTTCATGAGCGTCGGTGAGGCACTCGCGAGCCCTGTTATCTCCAGCGGGACCATCCCGTTCCTCTCCACGTCTGCCAAACGTCAGGAGGATCATTTCGGGTTCAATTTCAACACATTGATGAAGATTGAGAAAACAGGCATGTACCAGCTCTCACTGGCTACGGACGACGGAGCCAAGCTGTTCCTTGACGGCCAGCTTCTATTTGATATCGACAGGGACGGAGGTGGGTTCGCCGAGGCCTGGATACAGCTCGAGGCCGGCTTCCATCGCCTTGAGATCCCCTATTTCGAGAATTATGGTGGCGAGAATATAGAAGTCGGCCTCGTCGGTGAAGGCATCGAGGTCGAGCAGTTGCCCGCCTCAATGCTATGGCACGATTAGCTATTTGATAACCCCAAGCTCTTTACCCACCTTGATGAAGGCAGCGATGGCTTTGTCAAGGTGTTCTTTTTTGTGGGCGGCGGAGAGCTGCACCCTGATTCTGGCCTGTCCCTTGGGAACAACAGGATAGTAGAAACCGGTCACGAATATTCCCTCCTCGGCCATCTTGGCGGCGAACTTTTGGGAGAGGGGCGCGTCGTACAGCATCACGGCGCAGATGGCGCTCTGGGTCGGCTTGATGTCGAAGCCGGCGGCCATCATGGCGTCACGGAAGTATCTCACATTCTCCTGCTGGCGATCGTGGAGCTCATTGCTCTCGCCGAGCATCTTGAACATCTCGATTCCGGCAGCGACAATCATAGGAGGAAGTGAGTTGGAGAACAAATAAGGCCTGGAACGCTGACGGAGCATGTCGATGATCTCCTTGCGTCCGGTCGTGAATCCGCCCACGGTGCCTCCAAAAGCCTTTCCGAGGGTTCCTGTGAATATGTCGATCCTTCCATAGCAATCGAACTGCTCGGCTACGCCACGGCCAGTCTTTCCGACAACTCCGGCGGAGTGGCTCTCGTCAACCATGACCAGGGCGTCATATTTCTCTGCCAGATCGCAGATCTTGTCCATCGGTGCGACATTGCCGTCCATGGAGAACACACCGTCAGTGCATATAATCCTGAACCTCTGGGCCTGTGCCTCTTTGAGGCAGCGCTCGAGATCCTCCATGTCAGCGTTGGCATAGCGGTAGCGGACAGCCTTGCAGAGGCGGACTCCGTCAATTATAGAGGCGTGATTGAGTGAGTCGGAAATAATAGCGTCCTCGGCTGTCAGAAGCGGTTCGAAGACTCCGCCATTGGCATCGAAACAGGAGGCATAGAGGATGGTGTCCTCTGTCTTGAAGAACTTGGAGATGGAATCCTCGAGCTCCTTGTGGAGGTCCTGGGTGCCGCAGATGAAACGCACCGAGCTCATACCGAAGCCTCTCTCGTCCATCGCCTTCTTGGCTGCCTCGATGAGTCTCGGGGAGTCGGCCAGTCCGAGATAGTTGTTAGCGCAGAAGTTAAGTGCCTTGCTGCCATCCTGGAGAGTGATCTCGGCGGACTGCGCGGAAGCTATGTTCCTCTCGTTCTTGTACAAGCCGGCTTCCTTGATGGAAGCGAGCTCAGCTTTCAAATGATCCTGAAATTTGCCGTACATGATTATGAATGATTATTTAGTTTTATGTTTTACGAAAATAATGTAAATTTGTGCCAGCTAATTTAGCAATTAAACCGCTATCTGCAATGAAAAATGTTCTTGTGATAGGCTCAACCGGTCAGATTGGCTCCGAGCTTACGATGAAGATCAGGAGGATGATTCCTGAAGGCAATATTGTCGCTGGATATATCAAAGGAGCTGAGCCGAAAGGCGAGCTTCTTGAGAGTGGACCCTCGGCGGAGGCCGATGTCTGTAATGGCTCTCAGCTTCTGGAGATTGTGAAGAAGTACGATATCGACACCATCTACAATCTCGCCGCCCTCCTGTCAGCTGTCGCCGAGAAGAAGCCTCAGCTCGCATGGCATATCCAGATTGACGGTTTGATGAATATTCTCGAGATCGCCAGGGAAAACAACTGCGCTGTTTTCACACCTTCCTCGATCGGTTCCTTTGGTCCGGAAACACCTCGCGCAAACACTCCCCAGGACACCATCCAGAGGCCCCGCTCGATGTATGGATGCACGAAGGTCGCGACTGAGCTCCTCAGCGATTATTACTTCCACAAATATGGCGTAGACACCCGTTCTGTCAGATTCCCCGGGTTGATTTCCAACGTGACCCTTCCTGGAGGGGGCACCACTGACTATGCCGTGGAGATATATTACGCCGCCGTCAGGGGAGAGGAGTTCGTTTGCCCGATCGCTCCCGGAACCTTCATGGACATGATGTACATGCCGGACGCATTGAAAGCCGCTGTCGACATCATGAACGCTGATCCTTCCAGGCTCGTGCATCGCAACTCGTTCAATATCGCCTCAATGAGCTTTGATCCTGAGATTCTCAGGGCCAAGATTGAGGAGCATATTCCGGGCTTTAAGATGCGTTATGAGGTTGATCCCGTCCGTCAGGCTATCGCCGAATCATGGCCGGACAAGATGGATGACTCCTGCGCCCGAGAGGAGTGGGACTGGAAGCCGTCTTACGACCTTGAGGGAATGACCGTTGACATGATCGATGCCCTCCGTAAGAAGTTACTATAGGGAACTATATGAATCATAGACTTTTAGCGGCAATGCTGCTTTTCCTCCCGATCGCTCTCGCCGGGAGGGAATATCATGTTAGCAAAAGCGGAAGCGATTTAGGGGCGGGGACTCGTCAAGATCCTTTCAGGACAATCAATGCAGCGGCTCGGAAGGCGATGCCTGGTGACACCATAACTGTGCATGAGGGAGTGTATCGGGAATTGGTTGACCCTCAGCGTGGTGGCAGAGGAGAGACCAGCAGGATCCTATACAGGGCAGCGGAAGGAGAGAGAGTCGAGATCAAGGGCTCGGAGATCATCAAAGGGTGGAAAAGGGTCCGGAAGGGCGAGAATATATGGTCAGTGGCTGTGCCTAACTCCCTGTTCGGGAGCTTCAATCCATTCAGGGAGGAATTCAAAGGAGACTGGCTTGAGACGAGATTCCCCATGCATCTGGCTGATGTGTATATCAATGAAGTGTCCCTCTACGAGGCGAAGTCTACGGACTCTCTCCTGGTCAAAAGGACAACCCTCAGGGATCCGGGAGGCGTCCGCCTTAACTGGTATGCGACAGTTGGGGAAGATGTCACAACTATACTCGCGTGCTTCGACGGGAAGGACCCGAACAAGGAAACGGTGGAGATCAATGTGCGTCCAACCTGTTTCTATCCTTCTCGGGAAGCTGTCAACTATATCACCATCAGGGGGTTCCACATCAGCCAGGCGGCGACTCAATGGGCGGCTCCGACAGCTGAGCAGATCGGGATGGTCGCACCTCACTGGAGCAAGGGATGGATTATAGAGGACAATGTAATAAAGAACTCTCATGCGAGCGGCATAACCCTTGGTAAGGAGGCTGGGACGGGCCAGGATGAATGGAGGAACGACCCTCGCCATATCGATGGGTCCATCCACTATCTGGAGACCATTTTCAAAGCTTTGGAGAGGGGATGGAACCGTGAGAATATCGGTTCTCATATAGTCAGGAACAATGTCATATCCGACTGTGGCCAGACTGGTATCTGCGGAAGTATGGGATGTGCGTTCAGCGAGATCTACGGCAACCATATCTTCAACGTTTTTGTGAAGGGTTCGGACCAGTACAATGGGGCTGAACTCAGCGGTATCAAGTTCCATGGCGCGGTGGACACCTACATCCACGACAATTGCATTCACGATTGCAACCAAGCGATCTGGCTGGACTGGATGGGCCAGGGCGCGAGGGTGTCTTCCAACCTGTTCTTCAACAACTGGCAGCAGGATCTGTTCCTGGAGATGGATCATGGCCCTTTCACTATTGACAATAACATCCTCCTGTCAGAGTTCTCGTTACTGGACGCCGCCGAGGGCGGAGCCTTTATCCACAATTTCATCTATGGCAAGATACGTCATATCGATTGGGGAGACCTGCGTTTCGTCCCATATCAAAAGGCTCACTCTACGGCGATCAAGGGAATCAGCAGGATAGAGCATTCCGACTATCGTTTTTTCGGTAATATCTTCTGCTCGACGGGCGGTGACACAAGCTGGAATCTGGACCGGTACAAGGAAGCGGATCATCCAGCTTATCTGGAGGACAACATCCTTGTCAAGGATCCACACTTTGAACTGATATTTGAAGGTGAAACCATCAAGTTGAAGATCAGTGGCTTGCCTTCTCTAAAGAATGATCTGGAGATTGTCGACGCTTCAAGGCTTGGAGTCACATTCCTTTCAGATTATCCTTACGAGAACGCCGATGGGACCCCGATAGTCATTGACCTTGATTATTTCAAGAACCCGAGGCCTGCCAGTGGCACGACCCCGGGTCCGTTCGGAAATCTCATGAGTCAGACCATGACGGTCTGGAAGTGAAGCCGCATCGCTATTCCGCATATAGGGATATAATATTCAGGATCACCTCCGATGCTTTCTCCATTGATTGCAGGGGGACGAATTCCATCTTTCCGTGGAAGTTCAGTCCTCCCGCGAATATATTCGGGCAGGGAAGACCCTTGAAACTCAAGTTGGCGCCATCAGTGCCGCCTCTGATAGGCTGGATTTTGGGCTTGACTCCGGCCATTTCCATTGCTTTAATCGCCTTTTCCACAACGTGGTAGTGAGGCTCGACCTGCTCACGCATGTTGTAATACTGGTCCTTCACAGTGGGAGTGGCGGTTCCCTCGCCATATTTCAAATTAATGAAATCGCAGCACTTTTGAATGGCACCTTTCTTCCTCTCAAACAGCGCCCTGTCGTGGTCACGGATGATATATGTGATGTCAGCATCCTCCACAGAACCTCTGAAGCTGATGATGTGGAAGAAACCCTCGTAACCTTCTGTGAACTCCGGCCTCTGCTCTATCGGCAACAAGGAGTTCATCTCCATGCCGATAAGGATGGCGTTCTTCATCTTGCTCTTGGCGTAGCCCGGGTGTACATTCCGGCCTTGGATGTGGATTTTCGCCGAGGCTGCGTTGAAGTTCTCGAATTCCAGTTCTCCGACCTCGCCTCCGTCCATGGTGTAGGCATAGTCGGCTCCGAATCTCTCAACGTCAAACTTGACTACCCCTCGGCCGATCTCCTCGTCTGGAGTGAATCCGATTTTGATGTCTCCATGCTGATACTCAGGATGTTCCATGATGTACTGGACAGCATTCATGATCTCGGCCACTCCAGCTTTGTCATCCGCTCCAAGCAAGGTCGTCCCGTCAGTGGTGATGAGGGTCTGGCCGATATAGTGTAGCATCTCCGGGAACTCGGAGGGCTTCAAAGCAAGTCCAGGAACTCCTAGCAGGGGTATTTCCCCACCATCATATTCGCTGATTATCTGAGGTTTAATCCCGGCGCCAGAAGCGTCCGGGGCTGTGTCCACATGGGCGATGAAACCAATAGCCGGGACTTTGGACTCTATGTTCGAAGGGATGGAAGCCATCACGTAGCCATATTCATCTAGAGTCGCTTCCACACCCATAGCCAAGAGCTCATCCCTCAGCATTTTGAGCAGATCCAACTGCTTGGCTGTGGAAGGTTGGCTTTCTGAATTCTCATCGCTCTGGGTGTCCACGGCGATGTATCTAAGAAACCTGTCAAGTATCTTTTCCATTATTCCTTAACTTTTTTGGATGATATGGTCATGTAGGCAATCAAGGCGATGAAAGGTATTATGGCGATAGCCTCACCATGAGCCGCATGCCACTCGGACATGAACCAGTCCACATTGAAGAACTTGAGGAGGGCGCTCACAACACCCATCAAGGCTCCACCCGCGATGAATCCGGAAGCGATCAGGGTCCCTTTGTTCTGCCTGGCGTCATTTACCTTCTTGTCTTTGGTCCTGGTGCTTACATACCAGGAGATCGCTCCTCCCACCAATAGGGGAAGGTTGAGGTCGATCGGGATGAACATGCCAAGGGCGAACGCTAACGCTGGCACCTTGAATATGGTCAGCAGGATGGCGATTGCCGCTCCAATCCCGTAGAGCAGCCAGGGTGCTCCGCCACCGTTCATCATCGGTTGGATCACGGCTGCCATCGCATTGGCTTGGGGAGCCACTAGAGCCTGGTCGCCCACAAATCCGTAGGTCTTGTTAAGCACCAGCATCACTCCGCAGACAGTCGCGGCGGCCACCGCGACACCGACGAACTTCCAGCCTTCCTGTTTCTTAGGAGTGCTGCCTATCCAGTAACCGATCTTGAGATCCGTGATGAAGGAACCTGCGACCGAGAGGGCTGTGCAGACAACGCCTCCGATGATTAGAGCTGCAGCCATGCCGGCGTTACCCTTCAGGCCGACAGCCACGAGTATAAGCGACGCTATAATCAAGGTCATCAGGGTCATTCCACTCACGGGGTTGGTGCCGACGATGGCGATAGCGTTGGCAGCCACAGTGGTGAACAGGAAGGATATGATACCCACAATCAACAAGCCAACAAGAGCTTGCCAGACGTTATTGACCACACCGCCGAATGCGAAGAAAGCGAAGATGGCGAGAAGCGCTATCACGATCCCGAAGACGATGGTCTTCATGGGAATATCTTCCTGAGTCCTCACTTCCTTTGCCGATCCCTCTGTCATCCCCGACTTGATCGGGGATCCCTTGAATTCTCTCACCGCAAGTCCAACCGCGGATTTGATGACGCCGAATGACTTGATGATTCCTATGATACCAGCCGTGGCGATGCCTCCGATGCCGATATGCCTGGCGTAATCCTTGAATATCTGGTCGGGAGACATCTCTCCGATGGTCATGGTCACGCCAGTATTCATCAGGTCGATGACTTGGCCTCCCCAAATGATATTCATGAGCGGGATTATGACCAGCCAGACCAGAAGACTTCCGCAGCAGATCACGAAGGCGTATTTCAGGCCTATAATGTAGCCAAGGCCGAGGACTGCGGCGCTGGTGTTTATTTTCAGCAAGACCTTCGCCTTGTCAGCGATTGTCCTTCCGACTCCGAGCACTGTGGTCGTCAGCGTGTCGGACCATGTGCCGAAGGTGCTAACCACGAAGTCGTACAGACCACCGATCAATCCGCTCACCAGCAAGGTTCCCGCTCCTTTTCCTCCCTCTCCGCTGACCAGGATCTGTGTAGTGGCAGTAGCCTCAGGGAAGGGATATTTCCCATGCATCTCTTTCACGAAATATTTCCGGAACGGAATCAGGAACAGTATGCCAAGTACACCTCCAAGCAATGAGGAAAGGAACATCTGGGAGAAACTGACCTGAACACCGAGGATGTATATGGCGGGAAGGGTGAATATCGCTCCGGCGACAACCGCACCCGAGCAACCGCCTATCGACTGGATGATCACATTCTGTCCTAGGCCTTCCTTTTTTCCGAGGGCGCTGGTCAGGCCAACCGCTATGATGGCTATCGGGATGGCAGCCTCGAAGACCTGTCCTACCCTTAGGCCAAGATAAGCCGCCGCTGCGGAGAATATCACAACCATCAGCAGTCCGATGGCCACTGAGTACGGAGTGACCTCAGCCCATTGTCTCTCAGAGCTTAGGAGAGGCTTGTACTCTTCACCCGGGGCCAGTTCCCTCTGGGCATTTTCCGGCAAGGCATTATGAGTTTCTTCCATAATGGGATTTTGTTTGAAATTGTCTTATAAATATAGGTAAATAAATTTTTCAAAAAAAATTTGCCAGATTAAAAAAAGTTCGTACCTTTGCAGCCCGCTTCAGAAAAGAAGCACACGATCATTGACAATACTGAGAGATTACAACGAGGTAAAGTGTAAAGTAGAAAAGAAATCAGCATATTATAGATATAGTAGGTTGACAATTTCACGAATCATAAGAGATTCACTTAGAGAAAGAGAAGTTAGGGCGCATGGAGGATGCCTTGGCTTCGGCAGGCGAGGAAGGACGCGGTAAGCTGCGAAAATTCCCGGGGAC
>ONSC01000034.1 GCA_900320365.1 uncultured Bacteroidales bacterium | reverse complement strand
CCAATCCCTTTCAATAGAGAGGTACTCTCCCGCCCCAACTCCTTTGACCGGTTTGCCACCCACTGACACAGAAGCGTTTCCGCTCCATGACGGGATATACAGTTTTATAGTGAACTTGCCGCTTCCGGAAGGGAAAACCGCTATCTTCACATTTCCGTCCAGCGGGAAATCAGTGTCAATACCCAATGAGACATATCTCCCATCAGCCGTCTCCGCCTTGTATACTCCCCTGTTGTAAAGGTTCACGACAGGACCTTCCTTAGCTTGCATGACAGCGATATATGGGAAATAAGCCAGGCCAGTGGGACCACTGAGATTGCAGCAAGTCACCGGGAGACCGTCAATAACCATTCCCCAGCCGCTGTTCGTGACCTTGGCGCCGTTCAGGAGGTTGACATAACTGAAGCCTTTCCCATCGGGCCGCATAGCCCCCAGAAGGCCGTTATAGGCATATTTCTCAATACATTCGACAGCCGCCGGATCACCAGTGAGACGAAGGTACTGGGAACAGAACTTCATCCATGTAACCCCCACACAGGTCTCCATCATCCTCTTAACGTCCGGATTCGACTGCTCGACAGCCGTATTGCCCCATCCCTCACCATAAAGCTTCGGCCAATAGATATCTGTCCCGGCATTGCCGATGATAGTGATCTCCTGTTCTTTAACCCCGTTGAAGAACTTCGAGAGGCAGTCCAGCCATCGGGGATCTCCGGTAGCCCGGTAATACTCAGCAAGCCCCTCCATGACTGAAGTCATCTCATAGGCTTTAGGATAAGGCTTACCAACCTCACGAAGAGGGGTTCCGGCCATAATCAGGGCGAAAAGGTCACTACCCTCATTGCCACCGGAATCAACGATATACTTCGCGAAGTCCAGATACTCTTTCTTCCCCGTTATGCGATATAACCTCATGAAAGGCTCAAGGATCGAGGACGACTCGATATTGGTGGAACTCCAGCCAAGAGTGGTTATGTCTTTCTTTGGAGCAGGGCCAACCTGTTCCATAACTGAGCGAGCCTCTTTCTCCATCGCCTCAAGCACGAGGGGATCCCTCTCGACATCAAGGTAGTACTGACTGAGGCCCAGGAGCACATATTTCCTCTCCCAGATGTCCCCATCGCCGTCTCCTGGTTGCTGGTCAACTGGAGTGCAACTTATCGAGCCGTTAGACTTAGCCGTCGCTATCAAGGAATACACATAATCCTTAGTCAAAGCTTTCAACTTCGGATCTCGGGTGTAGCGCCACAGAAGGGAGTTTGTCCTGATACTCTTCCCAGGCATCTCCCCGAGGGCGAATTTCGAACGACCTGAGCGGAAGAACTCCATCACCGCATCGTAAGGCATAACGCTTTTCGCCCAGTTCTCCTGGCTAAGGAGTATGTAATCCTCAAAAAAGCCCTCCATCTTCGCCTTCCCCCCTGGAAGAGGGGTCAGTACATCATCAACTTTATACAGCCCATTCTGGGCATAAAGACCGGCAGCGAGAAGAAGAGCACCGAAAAGAGTGGTTATCCGTTTCATTC
This sequence comes from uncultured Bacteroidales bacterium, assembly GCA_900320365.1. Taxonomy (GTDB): domain Bacteria; phylum Bacteroidota; class Bacteroidia; order Bacteroidales; family UBA932; genus Cryptobacteroides. The sequence goes on along the minus strand of ONSC01000034.1, from coordinate 15,731 downwards.
CCTATGGTTATGATATACAAATATAGCAAAAAAAGAGGAGCGGTCTACATGTAAACCGCCCCTAAGGGGAAAAATGGTTGGTGTATGAATTAATGGTGACTGTATTATTTCGTTCCGTCAAGAATACCGCGGAGGTAACCTATCGACTCCGCGACACCAGGATGGGGATTGTCGCCGTTCTTCTCAAACTCGAGCGAGAGAACGCCCTTGTATCCCACCTTGCGAAGGGCCTTGACAATGGGACGGTAGTCAATGACTCCCCTACCCATCTCCCAAGTCTGGCCGGCCTTTGAGGGAGCGGTCTCGTCCTTGATGTGGACATCATATATCCACTTATGGTACTTCTTGACTATCTGGGCTATGTCCTCACCGCTACGCACAGAGTGCCCCATGTCCAAGCAGCACCCTACCCCAAGGGAAGGATCCTTCACGAGTTCCATGATCTTGTATATGCTCGGGAACGCCGCCCCGTCCGGACCATGGGTGTGAATCGCCACTTTGATGCCTGTCTCGGCCACTTTGGCTATCACATAGTCTATCAAATCGTAATCAGGAACACCTATGAACATCTTTATGCCATAACGCTCAGTGTAGGCGAAAGCCCTGTCAACCTCGGCTTTGGATTTCATGTAAATGGGGCCTAGAATATATCCCTCAACGCCATAGGAGGCACACTTCGCCTTAAAATCGTCCATCTGCTCTTTGGTAGAGTCAAGAGGAAGCCACCAGTCCTTGATGGAAAGGTACTTGACATCCATGCTCTGGAGCATGGCCAGGGTCTCGTCAATGGAGAAATTACGGTAGCTGTAACCAGCGACGCCGATCTTCATGTCTTCCGATCCATGAGGACCACTCAGAATCTGGGCACCTGATGGAACTGCGATAATAAGCGATAAAAGAGTTGTCGCCACTAGGGATAGAAAACGGTTCATATCAATTATTTGAAGTTAGTTATTATCAATTACGTCTCACAATATAGCATTAATTTCTGAATAATTCATTATTTTTGTGTGAACAGCAACGCTCACCCACTGATACCATACCTATGGCAGACGAGACCATTATATTCTCAATGTGCGGGGTCGGGAAGACCCTTCCGAACAATAATAAAGTCATACTCAAGGATATTTATCTCTCCTTTTTTTACGGGGCGAAGATCGGCATCATCGGTCTTAACGGTTCCGGTAAATCCACCTTGCTGAAGATCATCGCCGGTGTGGAGAAGTCCTACAAGGGAGAGGTAGTATGGGCCCCGGGGTATTCCGTGGGTTACCTTGAGCAGGAGCCACAAATGGATCCGTCAAAGACCGTCTTGGAGGTTGTCCAGGAAGGAGTCCAGGATGTGATGGACGCCCTCAACGAATACAACGAGATTTCCATGAAATTCATGGAACCCATGGATGACGACCAGATGAACAAGCTGATCGAGCGCCAAGGGGAACTCTCCGAGACTATAGAGCAACTCGGTGGCTGGGAAATCGAGTCCAAACTTGAGAGGGCGATGGACGCTCTCAATTGTCCCCCGCCTGATGCTCTCGCGTCAACTTTATCGGGTGGAGAGAGAAGAAGGGTGGCTCTCTGCCGCCTGCTGCTTCAGCAGCCTGATGTACTTCTGCTTGACGAGCCTACCAACCACCTTGACGCTGAGAGCATACAGTGGCTTGAGGCTCACCTGAGGCAGTATAAAGGCACGGTAATCGCCGTGACCCATGACCGCTACTTCCTTGACAATGTGGCTGGATGGATCCTCGAGCTTGACCGTGGTGAGGGCATCCCGTGGAAAGGCAACTACAGCTCGTGGCTGGACCAGAAGACCAAGAGACTCGCCCTTGAGGAGAAGCAGGAGAGCCGGCGTCGCAAGACCCTCGAGCATGAGCTCGAGTGGGTCAGAATGGCTCCGAAGGCCCGCCAGGCCAAGCAGAAGGCGCGTCTTGGCGCTTACGAGAAATTGGCGTCCGCCGACACTAAGGAGAAGGAGAAAAATCTGGAGATATACATCCCCAACGGCCCCAGGCTCGGCAATAAAGTCATAGTATTCAACGACGTGACTAAGTCTTTCGGAGACAAGGTACTGTTTGAGCATCTCTCGTTCTCACTTCCACCTGCGGGAATCGTCGGCGTGATAGGTCCTAATGGAGCCGGAAAGACGACCCTCTTCAGGCTCATCATGGGCATAGAGAAACCGGACTTAGGAACGATAGACATCGGCGAGACTGTCAAGATATCCTATGTTGACCAACAGCACAAGAGCATAGATCCGGACAAGTCTGTCTACGAGACCATAGCCGGAAACTCTGAGTGGGTACGCCTGGGAGGGAAGGACATAAACGCCAGGGCATGGGTCTCACGGTTCAATTTCACGGGCGCTGACCAGGAGAAACTCTGCGGAGTCCTCTCCGGAGGCGAGCGAAACCGACTTCACCTTGCTTTGACACTAAAGGACGAAGGCAATGTCCTGCTCCTTGATGAGCCTACCAACGACGTGGATGTCAACACGATAAGAGCTTTGGAAGATGGCCTTGAGAGTTTTGCCGGGTGCGCCGTAGTCGTGAGTCATGACCGTTGGTTCCTGGACCGTATCGCCACCCACATGTTGGCTTTCGAAGGTGACGGGAATGTGGTCTTCTTTGACGGCAACTACTCCGAGTACGAGGAGAACAAGAAAGCCAGGCTCGGCAATGTGGAGCCGAAGAGGTTTAAGTACAAGAAATTGATGGACTAATATGGAACAGATCATCGATCCCGTGGACCTCGCCTTGATAAAGGCGGAGCTTACTCCTGACAGAAAGCTTGGGGATACCAACAAGGGTGGAAATGAGTTATATGTCGTGTCCTGGAAAGACTCCCCTAACACATTGAGGGAAATAGGCCGCTTGCGCGAGGTGTCCTACCGTGAGGCTGGAGCCAGTTCAGGCAAAGCCATGGATCTGGACGAGTATGACATGATGGAAGTTCCTTATAGTCAGCTAATTGTCTGGGATCCTGAGGCAGAGGCGATCATAGGTGGCTACCGCTACATCCTCGGCAAGGATGTCACTCTGAAAGAAGACGGCCAGCCGAACCTCACATCGTCTCATCTGTACCATTTCTCGGATCATTTCATAAAAGACTACCTGCCTCATGTGATGGAACTGGGGCGCTCTTTCGTCGCCCCTGACTACCAAAGCTCGAAAGCCGGGGCAAAGTCCGTGTTCACTATGGACAACCTTTGGGATGGAATAGCTTCTGTCATCCTCAACCATCCAGGGACCCTCTACTTCCTTGGAAAGATGACGATCTACCCCTCTTATGACAAGACAGCGAGAAACCTCATCATCCATTTCCTGAAAAAGCATTTCAACGACAAGGATGGCCTTGTACGTCCCAAAAAGGAGATCAGGGTGACTGACAACTCCAAACTAATGGATTTGATTCTCCAAGAGGACGACATCAAGAAAGATTACAGGGCGCTAAAAGACGCAGTCCGTAAGCTCGGTACGAATATTCCCCCATTGGTCAATTCCTACATCAACACTTCCGCCTCAATGAAGATGTTCGGGTCGTGCGTCAATGATGAGCTCGGAGATGCCATTGAGACAGGAATAATGATCGGGTTTGACGACATTTACGCCGATAAGAAAGAGCGTCACATGAACGCATTCATTATCAACCAGATAAACAAATTACGCAAGCGCTTCCCGAACATGTCGCAGTCTGCCGAGGCAAAGTTCAGGGACCATATCGAGAAGAGCCGTCGCAGATCGATGCAACGCTTCCATAAAAAACTCGGCAAGAAAGCCTCTCCCGATGTTGAATTCTTATAATAATCAATACTTAAATCATTAATCATGAGCTTATTGCATGTTATTAACCACCCGATGGTCCAGCACAAACTGACCATCATGAGAGACAAGAACACAGGATCGAAGGATTTCAGGGAGCTCCTCAAGGAGATATCTCTCCTGATGGGTTATGAAGTCACGAGGGACATCCCTCTCGAGGACATAGAGATAGAGACTCCTATATGCAAGATGACCGCAAAGGAAGTTTCCGGACGCAAGCTGGCCATTGTCCCGATACTGCGCGCCGGCCTTGGCATGGTGGCGGGTCTGCAGACCTTGGTCCCGGTGGCGAAGGTTGGACATATTGGCTTGTACCGCAATGAGGAGACGCACAAGCCGGTGGTTTATTATTGCAAGCTTCCTGAGGACATCCAGGATCGTCTCGTGATCGTCACTGACCCGATGTTGGCCACGGGAGGCAGCGCCTGCGACGCGATCTCAATGCTGAAGGAGAGAGGTTGCACGAATATCAGGCTCATGTGCCTCGTGAGCGTCCCTGAGGGCATCAAGAAGGTGCAGAGCGAGCATCCTGACGTGGACATATACACAGCCGCAGTGGACGACTGCCTCAACGACAACGCCTACATCGTCCCCGGCCTCGGTGACGCCGGAGACCGCATCTTCGGCACGAAGTAATCTCGAAGTAACTAAGTGTCCTCAGGCGATGGCGCTCCCCTCCGGGGTGTCTTAGCGACAAGGAGCCATCCCCTGTCGGAACTCCGTTCGCTTCGCTCACTCCGGCCCCTCCCAACGCCATCGTCGTCCTCGCTTCGCTCAGACTCGCTGTCGCCGGGCCCCTCCCCCTGCCCCTGTCCGGGGGTGGACAGGTCCTCCAGGGGATGGCACCTTGTCACTGTCTCCATTCGTCCGGTGGCGTCCCCGAAGGGGGCCTAGGAGAATGGACGTAGCGAGCGAAGGTCAGGCCGGCCAGAGGCGAGCGTCTGTCTGAGGGCCGTCAGGCCCGAGTTAGCGAGCGGCCGAGCATGGCCGATGCGAGTAGTCCAGTCGACGTGGTACCCCGAAGGGGAGCGCCACCGGACGATAGAAACAGTTTAGTATTAGTTGATTATGATGAAGAGGATTATTATAGCAATCATCGCTTTGGGAGCTGGCGTCATGTCGTGGGGACAGACGCTGGATTCAAGACTGGGGCACAACGGGAAGTACGTCTGGAAGATGGCCAAGGAATCTGAGACAAGAGCCTCTGCAGCCGAGTTGTCCGCAGCCGGTTTTGACGACTCCTCCTGGATGGAAGCCATTGTGCCTGGGACAGTTCTGACATCATTAGTCGAGAACGGAGTGTACCCTGAGCCATATTACGGGACCAACAACAAGATCTCGGAAAAGAGGATCCCCGACATCATAGACACAGGTAGGGAGTTCTGGACATATTGGTTCAGGACAGAATTCGACTCCCCCGCCCTGAAAGAAGGAGAGCGCATCTGGCTCCATCCACAAGGAATAAACTACAGGGCCGAATGGTGGCTGAACGGCCACTTGGTCAGTGTCATGGCAGGAATGTTCAATGACGACCTCATTGACATCACCGACTTCGTCAGCAAGGACGGCCACAACGCCCTGGCAGCGCTAGTGAAACCTGTGGATATTCCAGGAACAACCATGCCCAAGCCGTGGGGTGCCCCCGGAGAGAACCGCAACGGAGGCGACGGCGACATAGGTTGGAACACCACCCAACTCATGACGGTCGGCTGGGACTTCTCGTATGACGACGGTATACGTGACCGCAACACCGGAATCTGGAAATCAGTTGAGGTCTTCAAGACCGGACCAGTCAGGCTGGACTCCCCTTTCATCAGGAGTTCCTTTCCTGATCAAGATTTGTCAACCGCGGCTCAGACAGTAACTGTCGGACTGGTGAACCCTGCCAGCGGTTTCCAGAACAACACACCAGTAAAATGCCTTGTGAGCGGTGAGATTGAGGGAACAGGAATCTCATTCTCAAAAGAAGTCTCGCTGATCCGTGGTGAGGAACCGTTGGTCACATTCACACCGGAGGAATATCCCCAACTCGTTATTAAGAATCCCAGGCTCTGGTGGCCAAAGAACAAAGGTTCCCAGGAACTCTACAAACTTAAGCTTTCCGTCTCTGTCGAAGGGACGGTATCGGACTCCAAGGAAGTGACATTCGGAATCAGGGACGTTCAAGTCACCACTGACACTCCTGATGGTTCGAAAGTATTCATTGTCAATGGAAAACGCATGTTCATCAGGGGCAGCAACTGGATCCCTGAGGCCATGCTGCGAACCAATGACGACAGGATGCGGACCGAATTGGCCTACACGGACCAGTCGGGAATCAACTTCCTCAGGCTTTGGGGCGGCGGGATCGCTGAAAGCGACCTCTTCTACCAACTTTGCGACGAATACGGTATCATGGTCTGGCAAGAGTTCTGGATGACAGGCGACACCCGCCACCCGCACGACAAGTCAATCTATTTCAACAATGTGGCTTCAACCGTGAAGAGAATCCGCAACCATCCGTCCATAGTGTTCTACGTGGCATCTAACGAGAGTACCGAGGTTAGCGGCACCCCTTCCTTGTTGGATCATCTCGATGGCACCCGTCCGTACCAAATGCAGTCCGAATGCGACGGAATCCACGACGGGAGCCCCTATAAGCAGGTCAACCCAATGAGGCACTATACCAACACGGCCTCCGACCGCGGCAGCCGAGTGGACGGCTTCAATCCTGAATATGGAGCCCCGACCCTGCCCGTGATTGAGACTCTCAGGAAAATGATGCCTGAGGACAAGCTCTGGCCGATTGATAAGCCGACATGGAACTATTTGGACGGCAACGGATTCCACTTGATGACCACCCTCTACGACGATATGGTCCGCTGCTATGGGGAGCCCTCCGGAATAGAGGACTACGCCCGCAAGGGACAACTTGTCGGAGCCATGAACTCGAAGAGCATCTGGGAGGTCTGGAATTATAACCGCCTTGACGACGGCGACCGCTTCTGCTCAGGGCTCCTTTTCTGGTACCATAACTGCCCTAATGTCCAAGTCTGCGCCAGGATGTGGGACTACTACCTGGAGCCTACAGCATCGCTGTATCACACGATGCATTCGCTTGAGCCTCTGCATGTTCAGTTTGATTACTTAAAGAATACTGTCAGTGTTATCAATGACTGCACGGAGCCAGTTCCGGCCCTCAAGTTGAAAGCCAGACTGTACGACTTATCAAGCAAACTCGTGAAGTCATGGGATATCCCGGTTGACGCCCCGGCAGAGACGGCGTTGGATGATGTGCTGACTCTCGAATTTCCAGAGAGTATCTCTCAAGTCCACTTCATCTGCTTAACGCTGACAGACAAGACAGGGCAGCAGGTGTTGTCTGAGAACTTCTACTGGCGCTCTAAAGACTCCTACGAAGGCCCTCAAACTGTGACGGGGCCATGTACCTCAGGTTTCGAGCAACTGCAGGATATGCCCAAAGCCTCAGTCAAGGTAATTAAGCGAGTACTTCCTGATGGAGACATTGAAGTGATCATGAAGAACACATCTTCCAAGATAGCGTTTTTCAACAGGTTGCAACTCAGGGACGGTTCCGGTAATCCCATCCACGGAACTATGTATTCAGACAATTTCGTGACCCTCCTTCCCAAGACATCCAAGACTATAACAATCAAGCCGGCGGCATGTTCCCCCGCCGCGGCAAAAGTCTATTTCGAGGGATGGAATTCCGGAAGCAAAACTCTTTAGAGGCATGGCGACCATAATCATCATACTTGTCACCGCCGCTATCAGCGTCCTTTGCTTCTATGGCACTCTTGACATCGATGCGTTGAAATTCAACGCCTACGGTGTCGCACACCGGGGGCAGTGGCACAGAACGCTAACCTACGGCCTGGTACATGGAGGGTGGGGACACCTGTTCTTCAACATGCTGACCCTCTATTTCTTCGGTGATGTGGTCGAGAAGTATTTCGCTACGGCCTTCGGAGCTAAGACTGGAGTGATCCTTTACGTAGCGCTCTACGTCAGCGCTATAGTGGTCTCGACTGTCGGTGATCTGATCAAGTATAAAGACAATCCGTCTTATAATGCCGTGGGAGCCTCCGGGGCAGTTTCCGCAGTGCTTTTCGCATCTATTCTCTTCGAGCCAAAAATGGGAATATACATCTACCTTATTCCCATCCCGGTGCCGGGCTACATTTTCGCGCCTCTATACTTGCTGTATTGCTGGTATATGGCCAAGAGGAATATGGACAACATCGGGCACACAGCCCACTTCTGGGGAGCGGTTTATGGCTTCCTGTTCCCCATCCTCCTGCGGCCTGACATAATCACACACTTCCTAATGAAGCTGGGATTGACCTCCTAAGGTCACCACGCTAACGTCTCTCGTAGTCCTCTAGGGCGGCAAAGGCCTTGGGGGCAAGGAGAATGATAGCCACCACGTTGATCCAGGCCATCAGACCTACCCCGATGTCGCCCATCGTCCACACCGTATTGGCTTCCTTCACAGCTCCGAAAACTACGGAACCCAGAATCACGACCTGAAGAATCCTGATGAGTATTTTCTCCACTTTGGGAGAGATTCCCTCTTTAAGGTTACACAAGTACATCACACTGGACTCCGAGTAGAAATAATAGGCCATCACGGTCGTGAACACGAAGAAGGCCAGGGCGATGCTGACAAAGATGCTACCAAAGCCACCGATCACGGAGTCGACCGCAGCCTGGGTATATCCGACATAGTTGGCGCCGAGACCAGGGTCATTTGCCACGAGCATCTCCCCTGTCTTGGCATCAAGGATGTTGAAGGTCCCGGCTGAAAGGATCATTAGGGCGGTGGCGGTGCAGACCAGGAGGGTGTCGACATATACCGAGAAAGCCTGGACCAGCCCCTGCTCCGCAGGATGCTTCACATCAGCGGAGGCGGAAGGGATGGCACCGGTACCTTGCCCGGCCTCATTGGAGAACAATCCTCTTTTGACTCCCATCATGATGGTCGAGCCCAGTATGCCTCCACATAAAGGATTGACTCCGAACGCGTTCTGGACTATAAGTGACAAAAGTCCCGGGATAGCCTTCCAGTTCAGGGCAAGAATCACGATCGAAATCAACACATACACGACCGCCATGAACGGAGTGACCAGAGAGGCTGCCTTGGCGATTCTCTTGACTCCTCCCACGATAACGAGCCCAAGTACGAACGCCAGCACCAGGCCGGAGATCAGAGGGTTCACCCCGAAGGAGTTCATTGCCGCGGCGGAAAGGCCGTTGGACTGGACCGTGGGCAGCAAAAGACCGGTAGCGACAATAGTCACAACAGCGAAGAGGATGGCCATCCAGCGTGCCTTAAGACCTTTCTCAATATACGTCGCCGGTCCACCTCTGAAGCCGGTATGATGTGAGAACTTGAATATCTGCGCCAATGTCGACTCCACATAGGCCGTGGAAGCGCCGAAAAAGGCGATTATCCACATCCAGAATATCGCTCCCGGACCGCCAAGGGCAATAGCTGTGGCGACTCCGACGATATTCCCTGTACCTACCCTGCCAGAGAGGGCGATGCAGAAAGCCTCGAAAGACGAGACCCCTTTCTTCTCAGAGTCTTTGTCCCTCTTGCGGAACAACAGCCTGGTCATGAGACCTATACGCCGGATCTGGACAAAACGGGTGCGTGTGGAGAAATACAAGCCGGCCCCGACCAGTAGGACAACCAGCGCCGGGCTCCAAATGACATTGTTTACTGCGGATACAATCTTCTCGTACATGCTCAAATATAGGAAATTATCTCAGAACGCTATAATAAAATCCTTATTAAAACGAAAAAGGCCGGCGCAACTGGCCGGCCTTGTATCAACGCTTGGATGATTACTTCTCCTCCTTCGGAGCGAGAGCGCACCAAACGATGGCGCTGAGAGCTCCACCCACGAGAGGGGCCACGATGAAGACCCAGAGATCCTTCAGGGCCTGTCCACCAGCGAAGAGGGCGGGTCCGATAGAACGGGCGGGGTTGACGGAGGTACCGGTCAGGTTGATGCACACGAGGTGGATCAACACGAGGGAAAGACCGATAGCGAGTCCAGCGAAGTTGCCGGCTCCGACCTTGCCGTCAGTGGTTCCGAGGACCACAAGGACGAACAGGAAGGTAGCGACGACCTCAACGAGGAACGCACCACCGACTCCACCGGCTCCGGCGACACCGTTGCAGCCAAGTCCAGCGGGATTGGCACCGGCGAAAGCGGCCGAAGGGGTCATGACCTTAGCGAAGAGGAGAAGGAGAGCTCCGGCGACGACGGCACCCACAATCTGTCCACACCAGTAGCCACAGGCGTCCTTCCAGCTCATGCGGCCGGAAAGGGCGACACCAAGTGTGATGGCGGGATTGATGTGGCAACCAGAGATGCCTCCGATGGTGTAGGCCATGGCGATGACCGATAGACCAAAGGCAGCTGCGGTCGCGAATAGGCCGGCGGGTGTACCGCAGCCCACGAACATGGCCGTGGCGCAGCCGAGGAACGTCAGGACGAATGTCCCGATACATTCAGCGATGTACTTTCTCATAATGCTTTGTTATTAAGTGATATTAACAAGTGTTAGTGTTGTTTTCACATTGCCAATTTACAAAAATATCCTTTTAAATCCACCTTTTTTTTTAATTTTACAATTCGAACGATAAACTAGACCAATCATGGACACTCATGTTGTTATAATGGCGGGTGGAATCGGCAGCAGACTTTGGCCAGTCAGCCTCCCCGAGGAACCAAAACAATTCATTGACCTTCTTGGAATAGGCAAAACCATGATCCAGATGACCGTGGACAGGTTCCGTCCCGTCTGCGATATCGAGAATTTCTGGGTGGTCACCTCAGAGGCTTATACAGACATAGTCAAGCGGCAGCTTCCGGAGATTCCCGAGGAACAGATCCTGGCAGAGCCTGTAGCCAGGAACACGGCGCCTTGCATAGCATACGCTTGTTGGAAAATTAACGCCAAGCATCCGGATGCCAATATAATCGTGACCCCTGCGGACGCTCTCGTGATAAATGTCCAGAAGTTCGCCGCCGCTATCCGCAAAGCGCTCAACTTCACTGAGGAGAGCGAAAGGATAGTCACAGTAGGTATAGAGCCATCCCGGCCTGAGACCGGTTACGGATATATCAAGGCTGAGGAGAGAAAGCCAGATGAGATAGTCAAGGTCCGCGAGTTCAAGGAGAAACCCGATCTCAAGACCGCCGAGTCTTACATCGCCGCCGGGAATTATTTCTGGAATGCCGGAATATTTGTATGGAGCTGCAAGACAATTATTTCCGAACTCAGGAAGCATGCTCCTCAGATTGCCGGAGTGATGGATTCGATAGCGGCTTCTTTCGGCTCTTGGAAAGAGGAGGAAACTCTCCGGGAACTCTTCCCCACTTGCGAGAAAATCTCCATTGACTACGCTGTCATGGAGAAGTCCAAGAATATATTCGTGATCGCCAGTGACTTAGGATGGTCGGATCTCGGTTGCTTCTCATCAATCAAGGAGCATATTCCAATGCCTGATGAGGATCCAGTCCCAGACGGAGGATCAGCCAAAGCCATAGAAGGAGGTAACAAGGTGATCGGCAAGGACATCCGGGTATTCGGATGCGAGGGATGCCTTATCCATGCCGAAGGTGCGGGAACAGTCGTGGTGTCTGGACTGAAGGACTACATTGTGGCGGTCAAGGATGGTCACACCCTTGTCTGTCCCATCTCCGAAGAACAGTTGATAAAAGAGTATTCCTCTCCTGAGAATACCTCAGAATAGATAAAAAAGCAAAAAATAATCGAAAATATTTGGTTTTTTCACCCGAAGGATATAACTTTGCAATCCCGATTCGGAAGTGATCCGAAACGACTGGAAAGAATCGTTAGCTCAGTTGGTAGAGCACAACACTTTTAATGTTGGGGTCTCGGGTTCGAGCCCCGAACGGTTCACTAAGGAGCCACGTTCTTTAAAATTGCTTTGTTAGCTCAGTTGGTAGAGCAACTGACTCTTAATCAGTGGGTCTAGGGTTCGAGTCCCTAACAGAGCACAAAGAATCCCCGTAACTTTTGTGAGTTACGGGGATTCTTTGTTTTTTATCGTATATTAGCACAACCAATATAGACTAGATTATGAGACAGACCCCTCTTGCCTTCTCAGGAGCCCTTATTCTTGCCTCCCTCCCCGGGACGTTGTCACCGGAAATAGCTCAAGCTCAAGATAATAGCAATGCCAAGAGGCTGAACATCATCCACATCATGACTGATGACCATGCTTACCAGGCTATCAGCGCATATGGTCATCCGCTAAGCCGGCAGGCTCCCACTCCGAATCTTGACAGGCTCGCCGATGAAGGGATACGATTCGACAGGGCATATGTGGAGAACTCTCTGTCCACTCCAAGCCGAGCATGCCTGATGACAGGGCTTTACAGCCACCAAAGTGGCCAGAGGACTTTGGAAGGGGTGATCGACACAACTGTCACATTCGTGTCTGAACTCCTCCATCAAGGAGGCTACCAGACTGCGATGATCGGCAAATGGCACATGCTGTGCGAGCCTAGGGGATTTGACCAATACTATATCCTGAACGGCCAGGGAGAGTATTACACACCTGTATTCAAGAGCCACCTGTCAAATGGGGAGTATATTCCCGAGGAGGGATATGCCACAGACCTTATCACAGAACACGCCATCAAATTCCTGGAAGAGAGGGACAAGGACAAGCCATTCTGCCTCTATGTCCACCACAAGGCTCCCCATCGCAACTGGATCCCAAACGTCAAGTATCTTGACTTGTACGAAGATGTGGTTTTTCCTCTGCCTACAACCTTCCATGACAACTATTCCGGAAAGGGTGAGGCGGAGAGAGTGCAGCGCATGACCATCGACAAGGACATGAGCATGATATATGACTTGAAACTACGTGAGCTGGATGAGGAGCCTACAAGATCGAAGCATACCAGCGGAATGCTCGAATGGGGACTCACAAGGATGGACTCGACTACACTAGCCAAGTGGATGGCGACATACGGTCCCCGCAACAAGGCCTTCCTGGATAGCGGCCTGAAAGGTGAGGAGCTGTTGGAATGGAAATACCAGCGTTACATCAGGGACTATCTCCGCTGCATCCGATCCGTGGACGACTCCGTTGGGGAGATATTGGAATATCTTGATTCTCATGGACTCGCAGAGAACACAGTGGTGGTCTACACCTCAGATCAAGGATTCTACATGGGAGAGCACGGCTGGTTCGACAAACGGTTCATGTACGAGGAGTCATACAGGACTCCCCTGATCATACGTTATCCGGGTGCCAAGGAAGGCAAGGTGTCAAACACCCTGGTCCAGAATCTTGATTTCGCCCCAACATATCTGGATGTGGCAGGTATTCAAGCACCTCCGCAAATGTCCGGACGCTCTCTGCTTCCTGTTATCCAAAAAGGTGGGAAAGAGCCTCGGAAGTGGAGGAAGTACCTGTATTACCACTACTACGACATTCCCTCAGAGCACAATGTCCTTAAGCATGACGGAGTCTCTGACAAACGCTACAAACTGATCCATTTCTATGGAGGAGAGGAGGGTGATTATTCAGAATTCTTCGACATCAAGAAGGATCCCGACGAGATGACAAACCTCTATGGAGATAAGCGTTACCGCCGGCGAATAGCCAGACTGCAGAGGCAGCTCGACAAATTCCGCTCGGAGCTCGCGATCGACGAGTATTAGTGGTTTATCCGATCTTGAGGCAGAGCATTGCCAGGTCATCACTGGCCTCGGCCTTGCCGACATGCTTCGACACAGCTTCCGCCATTCCCTTAACGGCGGATTCCGCGTCAGGGAAAGAAACCTCATTAAGGACAGCGAGCAGTCTCTCATTCCCGAATTGCTCGTATTCCTTGTTTTCCGCCTCGTTCAAGCCATCAGTATAGAGGAATAGAGTGGTTCCCCTGACATCCTTGATGATCTCCTCCTCATACCAGAAACCTGGTTGGACTCCGAGAGGGGTATTGGGAAGACTCTCGAGGAAACTCGCCTTCCCTTTCTTGGAGATCACCACCGGCGGATTATGACCGCAGTTGCAGAAATCCATCAAGCCGGTCTCAAGATTGACTCTCCCGATGAACATGGTGACGAACATCATCTGCTCATTGCCCTCGCAAATGATCTCGTTGAGTCGTCCGGCGATCTCGTCAGGCGGCAACCCTTGCTGTCCCATCACCCGGAAGAGGTTACGGGTCACAGCCATTATAAGGCTGGCCGGCACCCCCTTTCCACTGACATCACCAATGCAGTAATACAAGCTGCCCTCCTGAATGAAGAAGTCATAAAGATCTCCACCCACTTCCTTAGCTGGAGTCATGGATGCGTACAGGTCCACATCATCACGCTCAGGGAAGGGAGGGAACACACCTGGCAGCATTCCCTTCTGGATATTCCTGGCGATTTGAAGCTCACCTTCAATTCTAGTGTTGGCCGCTGTAGTCTTGGTCAGCTCATCGATGTAAGAGACCAAGGAAGTACGCATGTTGGCGAAGGACCTGGAAAGGACACCTATCTCGTCCGGACGGTCGTTCTGCGGAAGAACAGTATTGAAATGGCCATCAGCGATATTCTTTGCCTGGTCGGCCAGATCCTTTAGGGGCCTCATGGTTTTTCCGACCACCCTGAAGCAAGCCAGGAACATCAGCATGAGGCCGAAGAGAGCGATAAGAAGGGCAATCCGACGGAGACGGTTAAACCCTCCGAATATGTCTTTATCCGGACAGACAATCGCGGCGCTCCAACCAGTGCTCTTAATAGGTTCGAAAAACACGAGGCAACGCTCTCCGCCTAGCTCGAGCACTCTGGTGCCTTCTTGCCAATCCTGCATCGCATGCCCCAATTCGACCAACTCAGGATCAGAGCCGGTCATAGTCTCGGTGAATACGGTTTGGTAGAACAGCTTATCAGGGTCAGGATGGACAAGGTATGTGCCCCCTCGGCTTATTATAACGCTATAAGCCCTTTTATAAGGCTTGACAGGAGAGATCATGCTTGAGAGCCAATCCAAGGATATGTCCAGGGAGATGGTTCCGATGAAAGTCCCGTCTTTATCAGTCAGGGGCTTGCAATATGAGATAGTCCTCTCCGTGTCCATGGACTCCGCGTCATCCGTCTCCCAATCACTGTAAGGCTCTGTCCAGCAAGGCTGATTCAGGAGTTTGGGCAAAATGTACCAGTCCATGTAGAAGTACTGGTAGTCGTCACTCCCCTCCTGGATAGTTGTGACTGAATCTCCCGTTTTGTTGGAATATGCCGAGAAATACTTGATACCCTTGAATGTATACGGTTCAAGCGAGATTGAACACCCCTGCAGGAAACTATTACCCTGAACTGTGCTCCGGGTATATTCCATAAGTCTATCCTGGAATTCGAGGTTGCGGTAGACAAGCCACTCAAGGTTGTCGGCGGCAATTTCCACATCCTCAATGATACCGTTTAGACGCAGTATCGTGTTCTCAAGGACCTGGGAAGCGCCCTTTACGGCCTCTGACCTGACAGAACGCCTGGCCAGCAAAGCCACATATCCCTGAGCGGCCAGGAAAACCATCGCCGCGAAGAGCACCACCCAAAGACTGAGCCGCGCCGAGAAAGATTGGCGGATGAGGGCGATCAATCTTCTCATGGCAGCAATTCCTCCACTTTCACTTCCCTGCTCAACATGCCGCCTCCAACAAGGATCTTATTTGCCTTATCAACCATATCCGGCCTTATGACAAATGCCCGCTGTCCTGACCCGGAGTCTAGTTGAAGGGACAGAACCTCTTGAAGCATAAGCTTTTGAATAACCCTGTTGGTCGGGATACGGTACTCTTTCACATATTTCATTACTATGTCCAAGGCCTCGTCCTGATGTTCAGCCACCCACTCCCATCCTCT
>ONSC01000138.1 GCA_900320365.1 uncultured Bacteroidales bacterium | reverse complement strand
TTCGACCACGACCACTTCGCCACCCTGAAGGTGTTTGCTCATATAGTCCATAAACTGCAGAAGGAAATGAGCCTTCAGCGTGTCGATGTTGCTGAAGTCAGTGAAGAAGTGGCCGTACTTGCTCGGGAAGGAATCCCTGAAGAGCTTCAGTTCCTCCGAGATCGCGTCGCTGTCCTTGAAATACACATACAGTTTCCGGGGGTTATGGCCCTCCTTGAGTTCGCCGTATGCAGTGTCCAGCTCGGTCTTCGTGTAGATTCCGAAGCGCGTCCAATAGAGGATGATGCACATCTCGCACTCCCGGAGTTCGGCGTTGTATTCATCCTGCTTATGCGCAGGGCCCATCGATGCATCCAGGTACTCCCACTTCACCAGGTCGACAAAGATGTCGCGCCTGGATAGGATATGGTTCAGGTTGGCAATGATGTCGGCCAGTTCCTTCCGCTCTTCTTTGAGCTCCTCCGACGAGGCCAGGAATATCTTGATTGTCTTCATGCATTCAAATCGTTATAAGAACATTGAAAGCAATTTAACAAATAATCTTATTTTTTCATACATTTGTTTATCGTTAATATTACATAAATGTACCCACATTTCTTGGCATTATTCAATAAGTCCGGTATCGCTTGTGCGGCGGACGCTGACCATACCGTGTTCCACCTGTCTAAGGATTTACCTGTAGCTGTTGCGGTCAACCCCGCATCTTCGATTCCATGGGAGACCTTGCTTAAAGATTATTTGAAGAAAGGTCCTGTGCAGGAGCACCTCTTCTTGACGGAGTATGCCGCTGATTTTGGGGAGTTTCTCGCTTCCGTCCATGTCCGGAAGGGCTGGGAGAAACTTCCGTCAGAAGAGATGAACATTATCTTCTTCGGCTTCGGCTCCCAGGATATTTTTCCTTCAGTTTTCGATGTGCAAGCCGAAATCAAGGATGGAGTATTGGTTTTGGGACAAGGGATTGATACTACAGTTGACAGCCAACAATCAGTGCTTTGTCACTTTCTGGGAGACTTCGAGAGTGTCTCGACCTTGATTTGGGGTGCCACGGCTCAAGTGAGATCGTACTTCTATGATAAAGATCAAGAATTGTTCAAAACTTATGGAGAGAGAGTGAAAGATAAATTCAAAGGGACCAAGTACGAGGATTACGTCAATGCTCATCTGGATAGGTTCGATGTGGAAGGAAGGGTCGTGGATGGTCTGAACAATGCCACCAATAACGCGTATTCGGCATTTATGTTGGGGGTTGATTCTTTCAGTGTTGAGGAATTGGTTACGGCCGTGGAGTCTCTTGTGAAGGCAAATGCGGAGTTAAGCCTTCTGAAGTCGGGGAAGAGAGACACTGCCGCAGATGTTAAGGAAATAGCTGTACTCACTATTCCTGAAGGGCTTACGTGGATTAAGCATAGTCTATACTATAGGAGGAGCGAGATATGACATCAGTCGTTGGAATTCTGAATAAGCAAGGAGTTGCGATTGCCGCCGACAGCGCTGTGACTCTTGGAAGAATGAAGGATGGGCGTAAGAGACAAAAAATCTCAAAGAACGGCAATAAGATGATTCGCCTATCTGAGACTGTTCCTGTGGCCGTTATGATTACTGGTAATGCTAATTATCTGCATATTCCTTGGGAGGTGATAGTCAGACGCTATCGTCAACAACGGGGAACTGTCGCCCATTCGACAGTCGAAGATGCGGTCAATGATTTCTTCGAATTCATCCACTCGGATCCGGTGTTTTGGGGATATGATTGCGGTTCAGGTTATGTGAACTGGCTAGCCGAAATGATGTATAACGAGATTGTCGAAGATCTTGTCGATTTGACGGAGCGTGATTCGGAAGGCAATTTGTGCCGTCCTGACGATTTTGTCCAGTCTTTTTGCCGTACCGCGGCCTCAATTCGTAAGAACTTGGAAAAAGGTGGCATTTGCCCACAGTTTAAAGAGTATTCATTGGATCAGTTCCAAGCTGCGGCAGATGACTATTTTTGCGAGTTCGTAACAGATAATTACCCTGAAGAAGTGCTCACGCCGATTCGGCAATCTCTGCGGGAGACTGTTTGGACCGCGTTACGGACAAGATGTGTAGGCAGGCCATACACAACCCTTGTGTTTGTCGGATTTGGGAAGGATCAAGATTGTCCTTCTCTTGTGTCAACGGTGGTTGGAGGGGGATTTGACAAGCGTGTGAACTATCATGTTCGTCCTGAAGATATCGTGTGCATCAGCGACGACAAGCCTGTGGCCATTTGTCCCTTTGCACAAGATGATGTGATCAGTTCCGTTCTGAGGGGAATCCACTCTGATTGGTCGGAAGATGCCGGAAAAGTATTCTGGAATATGGTTAATCCTTTCGGTAGTGATGTTTTCAGTCCTTCTGGTGACGAGGAAGATCCAGGTATTGAGTTTCATGCCATGTTGGCTGGGGTAAAGACAGATGATTTGCAGCGTCAATTCTACAAGGAGGGTATGCGTATGTTGGACAAGAATCAACGTGCGTGGGAGAGGACGCTGAAAGACAGTGATTTGGAGTCGCTTGCATCGTTGGCTGACTGCTTGATTGACCTAACGGGGGTCCATCGTGTTCTAACTTTCTCTCAAGAGGGAGTCGGTGGGCCTGTAGATGTCGCGGTCATCTCCAAAAACGAGGGCTTTACCTGGCTCCGACGCAAAAGTTGGTACCACAAGGACGGCCCGATGGGGGTGTAGAAAGACACTGGAGCCGCAGGAGAAAATCCTGCGGTTTTTCATTAACTATGACAGAAAAACAACTTTCTGAAGTAAATAATAATGATTATATTTGAGTTTGTTTGATCGCATATTCTTATGACACTATTCTATAGCCCGTCTTATTCGGGGGAATGTTTCAGAAAATTCCCCGTCAATGAAACACGCTTCGAGAAAATTGTCGGTGACGCCGGCCTTCTGGACTTTTTGGAACTGCATTTGGGACTGCCGGGGGGCGAAACACCTTCCATTGAGCGAGTCCTTGCCTACCAAACTGCCTTGAAAGCCGTTAAGGAAAGAGCTTTCTATGAGAAAGCATTTGATAACGATCCCTTGGCCACTGCCAAGGAAATACTTCGGTGGAGGGACATCCTCGTGATGGAAGGGTTCGATCCCGGCACTGAATATGAGAGTCCCCGCCTGCGGAAGTTATCCGAGGTGGAACGATCTTTCGGCAAAGCCGGACTTGTCGGGACGCCGGAGAGGTGGAAACAAGTCCTTAAGTATGCTAATGGGATGATACCCGGGGTGGATATCGTAGTTCGCCATGATATAGGGCTGCTTCCCCGGTTAATTCGTGAGGCTTTGAAAGCGAGTGGTGTGACCAACGGTGAATTTGATGGTTTGGGCGACAAGCCACTCACATTGGATACCGAGGGCAGGGACATCACCATCCGTTATTTCGGCACAGTCTCGGAGGCTTTCCTATGGGCTGCGGACAATCGCGGAGACTTCGACGGTGCAGTGATCTGTCCGGATCCTTTCCGGATGAACGCCGTGCTAAAGAATAGGGAACTTCCACTGCTTGAAGCATCCGCGAGTGGAGACTCTTCGATCACGCAGCTTCTTCGCCTCGGTCTTTCGCTTCTTGAGCGTCCATTGAATATCAATAACTTACTTGAGTACCTCAGGGCCAGTTTCTCTCCGATCCCCGGCAAGTACAGATATGCCCTTGCCGAGGCGTTACTAAGAGAAGGTGGCAGAGGGGAAAAATGGCAGGAGACTCTCACCAATTGCGATGACGATCAGAAAGTGAAAGACTTCCTGCTGTCTCTGCTCAATGCGGATGTGGAGAATATCGGGGATGAGAAGGCTCCAAAATGGGTCGTTTCGACAACTGTGGTAACTAAGTGGTGCATGGCCCTCGCGGAATGGTCATTGAGTGTGATTACTGAGGAAAGGAAGGCGTATCAGTTGGAATTGGTCTCGTTGTGCGGTGGGATGATCCGTGTGGTTGAGAATATGGGTACCGATAGGGTAGAGGTCAAAACACTGATGAAGGCTTTGAAGACCATTTTCGCTCCGGCCTCTGTCAAGACCGATAAGGCAATGGCCAAGAGCTGGGATGTTGTCGACAGCCACAGGTGCTTGATAGATACCCCGGAAAGATTGTTGTGGCTGCCCTGTAATGGCGGTCTGGAGACTTTTTATCCGTATTCATTCCTGCTTCAAGAAGAAGTTGAAGAGTTGAAACTCAATTCGAATATCAGTTTTATCAGGTACGATTTCAACTTATTGGTCAACTTGTTAGGCAGTATCAAGACAATAGAACTGTGTGCCTGCGATTTCGACCGCTCTGAGTCCCTTTCTGAAAACCCGGCCGTCACGCTCTGTAAGCCTAAGGACATAAAGGATAAAAAGGGTAAAAAAGAGGTTGATATGCGGTCTGTGGAGACTGGTTTCACCCCTAGCGTTTTCAAGTCGTTACATACCATTGAGACTGAGGTTGACCTGTATCCACGTCGCAAAGAGAATGGTAAAGAGACGGAAGAGGATATCGCATTGAGCGCGACCAGTATTGAGACGCTCATCGCTTTCCCCTTTGACTTTGTGATGGACAAAAAACTCAGATTCAGAGATGTCTCGTCACTCCAGTTGTCTGATCTTACACCGACCCAAGGAACCGTTGCTCATTATATTTTCGAATGCATGCTGAAGAACAGCGGTGGCGATATCCAAAAGATGAGGGCGATGTTGGATGAGAAATCATTTGATGTCCGTGTCGAAACAGCGGCAAAAGAAAAAGGGGAGATCCTTTTCATGCCGGAAAACAGGACACTTTTTGCCCACTTCAAAAGGACAGTCAGGAAAAGTATCGAAGTCTTGCTTGACATTTTGGAGGAAAGTAAGCTCCAACCCAGAGATAGTGAAGTGACTCTGGAAGAGGATCTTGAAAACCTCTCTAGCATTGTGGGAAGTGTGGATTTCTATGCGGAGAGGCAAAACGGGGATCTTGTGGTAATTGACTTCAAGTATTCCGGAGGAAAGACCTATATTGAAAAGTTGGAGGACGATAAGTCCATTCAGTTGGAAATATACACGGAAGCGCTTGAGAGGAAGTTTAAACGGAAAGTCGCCGCTAGAGGCTACTATTTCTTCCCGATTAATCAACTGCATACTGTTGACGATACCGGTATATTCCGTGGGGATGGGGTCATACTGCACAAAAAGAAAGAAAAAGAGATCCCCCTGGCGGAACGAATCAGGAACTCTGTCGAGCAGCGGAGATCTGAGTTGAAGCAGGGGTCCTTGGAGATTGAAGAAGGAACTATGTTGGATGAGATCAAATACCATAACCTGGCAGAGGATGGAACTATGATTGATATCCCAGCGGATGGTAAAGTCAAAGCATCCTCTCCTTTCGCCAAGCCTACCAAGTACCCGATTCTGAAGAACTCCATAAAATAGTCAAGATGAGCAAGAAACAATATATAAACGCTGGCGCCGGATCAGGTAAGACATATAAGTTGACGCATAAACTGGCGGACATGTTGGTCCCTGCCGAGGGAAGCGGAGTGGAACAGGTGGACCCGTCCCGCATCATATTGACAACCTTCACTAAAGCAGCGGCGGCCGACTTTGTCCGTAAGGCGAGAGAGGTGCTTATCAACGAGAAGAACATGCCTTCCAAAGCTTCAGAACTGGATAGCTCCCTGATCGGGACGGTTCATTCTGTTTGTGAGACTTTTGTCAAGAAGTATTGGTATCGTCTCGGCTTGACCCTTCCGTTGAATGTCATATCCGAAGAAGATAAGAACTTATATATCAGCAGGACGGCTGAAAATGTGGCTGAGGATGTTGACATCAAGTTCTTTTCGAGATTCGCTTTGGATTATGAGATGAATGCCGACTTCTGGAAAGATTATCTGAGGGATATAGTAAACCTGAAATATGGTTTCGGTGTCGATGGATTCTCGGACAGTTGTGAAACTTCCTGCAATGATATAGCGGAGGTTTTCTCCACAGATGCTTCTGATAAAACGGCCTGCCTGGATTCCTTTTTGAGAATCATTGATAAGGGTATCGAAGAATGGAATCTTGAAAAAGAGGTGAAAGG
>ONSC01000005.1:9022-48929 GCA_900320365.1 uncultured Bacteroidales bacterium | reverse complement strand
GACCGCAGCTACGGGCAGAGGGTGTAGTCTTATTGTCATCATTATCAAGTTAAGAAAAAACGGGCAGTCATTCGGCTGTCCGTTTTTCTTTCTACAAAATAGTGCTAAATTTGTATGTTATGTCAGAATATATCGTATCAGCGAGAAAATACCGCCCGGATTCATTTGAGACACTGATCGGGCAGGACACTATAGCCCAGACCCTGAAGAACTCCATCATCAGGGGAAAACTGGCGCACGCCTACCTGTTCTGCGGCCCCCGCGGCGTCGGGAAGACGACGACTGCTAGGATATTCGCGAAGGCCATCAACTGTTCCAATCCATCCCCTGAGATGGAACCTTGCGGACAGTGCGAGTCCTGCATCTCGTTCCAGGAAGGCAGGTCATAC
Source organism: uncultured Bacteroidales bacterium (assembly GCA_900320365.1). GTDB lineage: Bacteria > Bacteroidota > Bacteroidia > Bacteroidales > UBA932 > Cryptobacteroides. The sequence goes on along the minus strand of ONSC01000005.1, from coordinate 48,540 downwards.
TGCATCCATGAACTTGACGCCGCCTCTAACAATGGAGTCGAGGATATCAAGAACCTGATGGACCAGGTGCAGATTCCACCGCAGGTCGGGAAATATAGCGTCTATATCATAGACGAGGTCCACATGCTATCGACCGCCGCCTTCAACGCCTTCCTCAAAACTTTGGAGGAGCCACCGGCACACGCTATATTCATCCTGGCCACTACAGAGAAGCACAAGATACTCCCCACTATCCTATCAAGGTGCCAGACCTACGACTTCAACAGGATCTCGATTCCTGACATGGTCTTCAACCTGAGGAATATAGCCGCAAAGGAGGGTGTAAAGATAGACGACGAGTCGCTGCATGTCATCGCCCAGAAGGCGGACGGCGCCATGCGCGACGCCCTGACCATCTTCGACCAGACGGTGGCGTTTTGCGGCACGGACGTGAAATATGAGGACGTGATCCGGAACCTGGGTGTCCTGGACTATGACTATTCTTTCGACCTCGTGGATGACTTCCTCGCCGGGGATTACGGAAAGGCTCTCCTGACCTTTGACGAGATTCTTTCAAAAGGTTTCAACGCCTTGCACTTCTGCTCCGCGCTCAGCTCACACCTCAGGGACCTTATGGTAACTAAGAACGGAGGATTGGAAGCTTTGCTTGAGCTCCCGGAATCCCTTAAAAGCCGGTATGTGGAGCAGGCGAACCGCTGCTCCCTCAAATTCCTTTATGACGCGCTCAGCGTGACCACGGCTTGCGAGGCTGGTTACAAGCAGGCTGTCAATCCCAGACTTCACATAGAGTTCGCCCTGATGAAGCTCAGCTTCCTGATGAAGGCTCCGGGGACGGCCGATCAGCCCCCGATCGTGGCCGAGGGTGACGTCCGCCATGACGTGAAAGTGGCGGCAGTATCTGAAGGGAGGGAGATCAGCAAACCCGCAGAACCAACGCAAGCTTTGCCAAGGGAGCGTAAGCGTCCGGCGAAGACTGGATCCGCCCTGTCGCTGAATGCGATTCTGGAAGAGGGAGAAACCAAGAAAGTCGAGAAAAAAGCCCCGGTCATCTCCGATGAGATGCCTGATGACGAGACCATATTGAGTGCTTGGAAAGCGATTCCCGAAGAGTTCAAGGCCATGAGCCAGATCCGTCTGGCCAACACCCTGGAGAATGCCGAGGTTGAGATTGAGACCACTGGAGATGGCAAGACCGTCACATTCAAGGTCAGTAACGAGGCCCAGAGGAAATGGATCCAGGAGAACAGGCTTCTTTCTCTGGAAGGAAATTTGCAGAAGAAAACCGGATCCTCCAAGATCCGCCTCGAAGTAGGTGTGATTCCCATGGAGGAAAAAGAGGCCCAGCCCTACACGGATCAGGAGAAGGCTACCGCCCTTATGGGACAGAATGGAGAGCTGAGGAACCTTGTGAAGGATTTCGGGTTGGAGACAAGATAAAGCGTATTCGAAATGAAACTTCATTGCGAGAATCTCGTCAAGAAATACGGCATCAGGACTGTCGTGAAAGGTGTCTCAATGGAAATCAACCAGGGAGAGATCGTCGGCTTCCTCGGGCCTAACGGAGCCGGTAAGACAACCAGCTTTTACATGATCACAGGGCAGATTGTCCCTAATGGAGGCAGAGTGTTCCTGGACGACGAGGACATCACGGAGCTCCCTATGTACAAAAGAGCCCAAAAGGGTATCGGCTACCTGCCCCAGGAGGCCTCCGTCTTCCGTAAGATGTCTGTTGAAGACAATATCATGTCCGTGATGGAAATGTCTGACATGAAAAAGGAGGAACGGAAGGAAAGGCTTGAGAGCCTGATCAGTGAGTTCAATCTCTCGAAAGTGAGAAAGAGCCTCGGTATTCAGCTCTCAGGAGGTGAGAGACGCCGTTGCGAGATAGCTAGGGCGTTGGCTATCGACCCCAAGTTCATCCTTCTTGACGAGCCTTTCGCCGGGGTTGACCCGATCGCTGTGGAAGACATCCAGTTCATCATCGCCAAGCTGAAGTACAAGGATATCGGAGTCATCATCACTGACCACAACGTAGGCGAGACACTGGCCATCACCGACAGGGCTTACCTGTTGTACGAGGGATCCATCCTTCAGCAAGGTACTCCAGAGTCTCTGGCATCTGACGAGGATGTGCGCACGAAATACCTCGGATCCGGATTTATCCTAAAGAAATCCGTCTCCGTCGAGAGGGCCAGGGCCGAGCATCAGGCCTTGGAGGAGGCTAAGGCTAAAGCCCTGGAGGAGACGATTGTTGAAAACCCCTTAAACTAAAATATCATGAGACGGACTTTATTAATATCCCTGCTGGCCTTTTTGGCCGCCATAATGATTCCATCGGACCTTTTCGGACAGGCCCAGATATACACGAGGAAAGAGAAACTTAAAGACATGACCGCCAAGACCGCAAAGGTGGTCTTGACCGGTGACGAGATCTTTGATGAAGCTTTAAAGCAAGCCGTCACCACATCCTGGACACTCTCCCCTTACGAGTTCTGCTCCAATGAGGAGTTCCAGAAGATAAAGACAGACAGCAAGTTCTACTTCCTTATTGTCGTGAAAGGACAACAAAGGAAAGAGGCCGAGCCTGGCATCGACCTGCTCACTTTCGTCAAAGGGGGAGAAGGTGCCGACAAATCCATCGAGGACATGCTTGAGGTGGTGACTTTCCCTCTCCGTTCAGCGGTGGATCCTTCCGGGAGGGAGTTTCTTCTCTTGCCTGCCTTCCTGACGATCATGCAGGAGCACGCCCAAGGCCTGACCAGTTCTGAGGTCAAAGCATATACCCCCCTTGGCGCGAGCGACTCCAAGAAGTTGAGGATGAAACAGATCTATTTCTGCGAAGAGGACTTCGCGCCGCAAGTGGACGATAAGACAGTTAGTTCGCTGGATGAGGATATATACGTGAAAGATGACGAGGAAGACGTCGATGAGGTGTTCTCGAATGGTGTTTTCAACGCCGTGGTGAGCTACGTTGTCGCCCCTTCAGAGCCCGTCAATGGATCAGTATGCTACAAGATGCTTATTGGCGCCGACGACCATAAGTTGTATTGGTACAAGAAGCATAAGATATCCCCTCGTCAAGGCGCGGGATTCCTCGAGAGCGATCTCAAAGCCATTAAACTTCTGAGGAAATAATGCTCGTTGGCAAAGCCCCCTGCGGGTTGCGATATGCTGTGAGAAGGAGCGGAAGGGCTGTAGGCTACTGCTCCCTGACTATCAAATGCGGAACCAGGGACGAGGGTATCCACCACAGCGGTATCGCCCACTTCACCGAGCACACATTATTCAAAGGCACATCAAAGAAGAGCGCCAAAGTCATCAACAGCTATCTTGACCGGCTTGGGGGCGACCTTAACGCGTTCACCACCAAAGAGGAGATAGTCATCCACTCAACCGTGTTGAAGGAGGACCTCGGGAAAGCCGCCGCATTGCTGCTGGAGCTTGCCACATGCCCCATATTCCCTGATGAGGAAATCTCGATAGAGAAAGGAGTAGTGATCGACGAGATCAGCTCCTACAAAGACTCCCCCGCCGATGATGTGTACGACAAATTCGAAGAGACCCTCCTTGCTGGCCATCCCCTAGGGAGACCTATTCTCGGAACCGCCACAAGCGTGAGAAAAATCTCCGCGGAAGAGCTGAGGGCATTCGTCAAAGAGCGTTTCACACCTGGTAACATGGCCCTTGCCATTGTGGCGGACATCGATGAGAAAAAGATGGAGCAAGGGGTGCTGAGACTCTCCGAGAAAGTATTTGACGGCTCCTGGTCCGAATCGCCAGAGCGTGTTCTTTCCCCTGTGGAAACCCCCGCCTTATTCAAAAAGACCGTGGATAAAAGGCATCATGAGGTCAATGCTGTGATTGGAGGATTGGCTCCTTCCCTATATGACCAGGAAGGCCGATTCGCGGCCATACTCCTTGCCAATATTGTAGGTGGACCTGCCTCGAACTCCAAACTCAATGACCTCCTGCGGGAGAGGAACGGTTGGGTTTACGGTGTCGAGACCTCTTACACCCAATACTCCGACACAGGAGTGATGGCAATATCCATGGGCTGCGACCGTTCCAATCTGGAGAAATGCTTGAGAGGGGTGGACAAAGTGATTAAGAGAATACAGGACGAGCTTTTGTCTGACTCGGCCATGAGAGCAGCCAAAAAGCAGCTCCTAGGTCAGTTGGCGATCAGTTCAGACAACGGAGAGACCCAATGCCTCTCCATGGGGAAAAGCCTTATCTCTTTCGGAGACGTGTCAACTGACCAACAGAACAGGGAAGCGATAGAGGCGGTCACAGCCGATCGGATACGTGAATCCGCCAGGAGAATATTCAACCCGGAAACTTTATCATCATTGATATTCTTATGAGACATTATCTTGATTTGGCGGCAGTCGCCGGTTTGTTGGCGCTGGCCGGATGCGGCAAGGTCGCTCCTCCCGAGCCGTACGGAGCCACTCCTTCCCCTCAGCAGGTAGAGTGGCAGAAGATGGAGATGAACATGTTCGCCCACTTCGGACCAAACACGTTCACAGGTCTTGAATGGGGACTTGGCACCGAGGCTGAGGACATCTTCAATCCTACCGCGCTCGACTGCGGACAGTGGGCCAAAGTGGCGAAAGCCGCCGGCTTCAAAGGAATTATCATCACAGGAAAGCACCACGATGGTTTCTGCCTATGGCCGAATCCTGTCAGCGTCCACACCGTAGCCCAGAGCCCGTGGAAAGATGGTAAGGGAGACGTCTTGAAAGAGCTCTCGGATGCGTGCGCCACTGAAGGACTGAAATTCGGAGTGTACGTCTCACCATGGGACCGCAACGATCCCCACTACGGAACTCCTGAATATAATGATGTCTATGTCAAGACCTTGGAGAGTGTCCACGACGGCAGATACGGAACTGTTTTCGAGCAATGGTTCGACGGAGCCAACGGCGAAGGGCCAAACGGGAAAAAGCAGGTCTATGACTGGCCTCGCTTCCATGAGACCGTGCTGAAGTATCAGCCCCAAGCCATCATGTTCAGTGACACCGGCCCTGGCTGCCGTTGGGTCGGAAACGAGAGTGGCGTCGCCGGAAGGACCAATTGGAGCACACTGAACATCAAGGGCTTCACCCCCGGCGCAGGCGCTCCGCCAAGGGAGAGTCTCAACTGTGGAGATGTGCACGGAGCATGCTGGCATCCAGCCGAGACCGATGTGTCCATCCGCCCGGGATGGTTCTGGAGGGAGAGCGAGAATGACAAGGTCAAATCATTGAACCAGCTTCTTAGCATCTATTACACCAGCGTCGGTCGCAATTCCCTGCTTCTTCTCAACGTACCTCCGGACAGCAGGGGCCTTATCCATGAGGCTGACGCCTCCAGGCTGATGGAATTCCGGAAAGCTCTTGATGAGATATTCAAGGACAACCTTGCGGACGGAGCCAAAGTCAAGGCCACTGATGTCAGGGGACGCGGTTTCTCCGCCTCAAACATCATGGACGGGAATTATGATTCATATTGGGCCACGAAGGATGGGATCACCGAGGCTTCCGTGACATTCGATCTCGCGGGTGAAAAGACATTCAACAGAGTCCTCCTACAGGAATACATCCCTCTGGGACAACGAGTTAATTCATTCACTATCGAGGCGGAAGGCCCTGATGGACAATGGAAAGAGATCGCCAGCGAGACAACAATCGGCTACAAGAGGATAGTCCCCACAGAGAAGGTCACGACTTCAAGAGTTCGGGTGAACCTCGTAGCTTTCGCTCCATTGACGATAAACGGATTCGGTTTGTATATGGACAATATTTCAGATTATTCGGAATAATTGCTATTTTTGAACGATAACTGCTATCAGTCCGGACGACTCCTTGTCATCCTAAACGAAGTGAAGAATCTATTTAACCATAACATCATGAGAATCAAGAGTTTCCTTGCGGCATCGCTGCTAGTTTTCGCAGTGGCTTGCACATCAAACAAGACCGCTGGTCCTATCAAGGTGAAGGTTCCCGCCCGCCCCGCCGGACAGGAAAACGCCATTGCGCTTACAGTTCCAGCGATGGATACTGTCCGAGTCGGATTCGTGGGCCTCGGAATGAGAGGCTCCGGTGCCGTTCCCCGTTTCACATACATCCCGGGTGTCAAGATTGTCGCCCTATGTGATGTCGTTCCCGAGAATGTCGAGAGATCACAAAAGACTTTGGAGAACAGAGGGTTCCCGAGGGCTGCCGAGTATTCAGGCGACACCGAGGCTTACAAGCAACTCTGCGAGAGGGACGATATTGACCTTGTCTATATTTGCACTGACTGGGTACATCACATCCCCGTGGCTCTTTACGCGTTGGAGCATGGCAAGAACGTCGCGTGCGAAGTCCCTTCAGCGACCAACTTGCAGGAGATCTGGGACGTGATCAATATGGTCGAGAAGACTCGCAAGCATTTCATCATGCTCGAGAACTGCTGCTATGACTTCTTCGAGCTTTCCTGCCTGTCAATGGCCCAGGCCGGCCTGTTCGGCGAGATTCTCCATGTAGAGGGATCATATCTCCACAACCTGGATCCCTTCTGGGATGAATACTGGAACAACTGGAGACTTGATTTCAATGAGAAGCACAAGGGCGACCTCTACGCCACCCATGGCTTAGGCCCTGTGGCTCAGGTGCTTAACATCCACCGCGGCGACCGCTTCAAGACTCTCGTGGCAATGGAGACCAAGGCCGTCAACGGCCCTCGCAATGTCGAGAAGAGACATGGACGCAAGAGTGAGGACTTCCAGAACGGAGACGAGACCAGCACCATGATCAGCACTGAGCTTGGCAAGACCATCCTGATCGAGCACGATGTCATGACTCCGAGGCCTTACAGCAGGATGTACCAGCTCGTCGGCACCGATGGTTACGCCGGAAAGTACCCGATCCAGCAGATTGTCCTTCGCGGAGACCAGTTTAAGGAAACTCCCAGCATCGAGGACTTCAACACAGAGAAGCGTCTTTCTAGGGAGGAAATAGCTGAATATCAGGAGAAATACCGCAACCCGATCCTGACACCGGAGCTTGAGGCCTTGGCCAAGGAGGTTGGTGGACACGGTGGAATGGACTTCATCATGGACTACCGTCTCGTCTACTGCCTGCGCAACGGTTTGCCTCTCGACATGGATGTCTATGACATGGCTGAGTGGTGCTGCCTGGCTGAGCTTGGTGAGATCTCGATCAAGAACGGCAACATGCCCGTCGAGGTTCCCGACTTCACCCGTGGCGCATGGAACCAGCTCAAGGGCTTCTCCTACGCTTTCGCGAAGTAGAATAGTTTATAATACCTCCAGAGTCATTCCCGTGTCCTTCAAGGGCAGGATGACGGGATGACTGAAACCAGAATTAGGCCGGTGGAACACTAAATTGATATTCCCGTTAAAGTCATGGAATAACATTGAGTGACCACCGTCCTCTTCAACTATTGGCTCATCGTCGCATGTCCATGGACCTTCGAGCCTACCGGAAGCTGAGCGGGCTATCCCGACACAATAAGTATCATTGAAAGAGGACCAAAGCATCAACAACTCACCGCCGCTGGTGCGATAGAGGAATGGTCCGTCGGAAACATAAGATTTATGGGTATCGCCGTCCGCGTCTTTCCACTCAGACAGCCCTTTTGTCCACTTTGCGTCAGAAGCCTTGAATAACACTGTTGGCTCGCCGCTGGTTCCGGACAAGTCCTCTTTCAGTCTTATCAACTCATACGTTCCGTCGACGACCTGGACCCATTCATGGCAGAAAACCATGTAAGGGACTCCATCCTCTACCCATAGAGTCCCGTCCAAAGCCATATAATCCTTGGGAGTAGTGACATCTTTCCCAAGCGGGAGGAAAGGACCGGATGGACTGTCCGACCGGAATATCTGTGTCCCTCGATAAGTAAAAGACGGCCAGCCTTCCACCTTATCCGCCCACGTCTTGTCAGTATTAAGGGTCGCGAAGAGATACCAGTTCCCTTGATAGTAATGGACTTCCGGAGCCCAAACACTCCCAGTCAATGCATTGTCCTCCGGAACAGTAAACACCCTCTCCGGGCCATACCATTTCTCAAGGTCGCTGCTCCGGAACGCCTCGACACCACCCAGCCCTTCCGCAGTCGTCGAGCTTCGATAAAGATAGTACGTCTTCGTGTTTTTGTCAGCCACGATGAACGGATCCCTGCAGTAGATGCTATCAAGGACAAGATAATCACCTGTTTCCCATGATTTATGACCCAGACCGCAACTGGCGAGGGACAAAACCAATAAGAGAGATGGTATGATTCTGCTTAAAGACATCGCTCAGTGAAGTTGCCAAGGGTAGAGTATTTCTTATACAGCTCAGAGTAAACCTTCCCGCGAGCCGGGTCGGGAACGTATTCTTTAGAGAATCCGGAATTCATGGCATCGATAGCATCTTCAACCTTGTCATAAACACCTGCTGCAGTCGCGGCGAACATGGCTGCGCCAAGGGCGCAAGCTTGCATGGTCTTGCATACCTTGATCGGCTTTCCGAGAACATCACTCATGACCTGCATCACGAACGGCGACTTCAAGGCGATTCCGCCAATACCGATAACCTCATCTATATGAATACCTTCCTCAACGAAACGGTCATGGATGGCCTTCGTGCCGAAAGCCGTGGCCTCGACAAGGGCCCTGAATATCATCGGAGCGGTCGTGCCAAGAGTGAAGCCAGTGATGGCTCCCTTGACAAGAGGATTGGCGTCCGGAGTACGACGTCCGTTGACCCAGTCAGTGGCCAGCATGGCGCTCTCAGAAATCGGAACCTGCTCTGCCTCAATTGTCAATGACGGTATTATATTGTCGCAAGCCTCTGTCAATGCCTCTCCCTCAAGTCCCGAGACCGTCTTCAGAGGCCACTCCAGAACTTTCCGGAACATGGCATAGACGTCCCCGAAACTGGACTGGCCCGCTTCAAGACCGATCATGCCTGGAATAACCGAGCCATCCACCTGGCCGCATATTCCCCTGATACATTTGTCTCCTATCTCCTCGTAGGGAACCACCATCACATCGCAAGTAGAGGTGCCAATCACCCTTACGAGAGAACCGGGCTTGACACCGGCTCCGACAGCGCCCATATGGCAGTCAAAGGCACCCCCGGCCACCACGACACTGACGCTGAGGCCCAATCTCGCCGCCCATTCGGGGCAGAGGTAACCCACTGGTTTATCGGCTGTCTCAGTCTTGTCGAAGAGCTTCGCCCTCCAACCGGCCAGAAGCGGATCCACGCCTGCCAGAAACTCCTCCGGCGGAAGGCCACCCCACTTCTCGCTCCACATAGACTTATGTCCCTGAGCGCAACGGCTACGGATGATGTCCTTGTGGTTTGTCACACCGGTCAAGACAGCCGGGAGCCACTCGCAACACTCCACGATTGTGCTGGCTTTTGACGCGATCTCAGGAGAGTTCCTAAGAATATGCAATGCCTTGGCCCAGAACCACTCGGAACTATATATGCCACCTTCAAACATGGAATAATCCACATCGGAAGCCTTGCAAGCCTCATTGATCTCAGCAGCCTCCCTAATCGCTGTGTGATCCTTCCAAAGCACGAACATCGCATCCGGATCGGATGAAAACTCTTCGCTCATGGCAAGCGGAGTTCCGGTCCAATCCGCGAACGCCGGAGTGGAACCAGTTGTGTCAAAGGCGATTCCGACCACATTGGGAGCTACCTCAGGAGGACATTTGGCCAAAGCGTCTTTAACGGTGAACTCCAGCACCTCTAGATAGTCCTTCGGATGCTGACGCCATTGGTTCGCCTGAGGGTCGCAATAAAGGCCCCTAGACCAACGAGGATAATTCTTGACACTGGAGGCGAGGATCTCTCCTGTCTCAGCGTTGACTACGAGGGCCCTGGCGGAATCGGTGCCGTAGTCCAATCCGATGACATATCTTGCCATATTACTTCAATGCTTTTCCGAGAAGGTAATATATCTCATTGATTTTCAAATCCCTCTTGATTCCCTCGAGGGTAGTGTCCGCACCGATCTTCACCATCTCGATGTCGGCTATCTCGGCGTAATCCTCCCAATACTCTGGAGTAAGGTCATAGGAGAAACAAGAGTGGTGTGTTCCACCTGCCATCATCCAAGCCGCGGCTCCGACCTCAAAACTCGGTCTGGGAATCCACAGGGCGGAAGCCACAGGAAGCTTAGGAAGCGGCTGAGGCTTGATGCAATCCACCTCATTGACGACCAGACGGAAACGCCCGCCCATGTCGACCACGGTCGCCGTCACGCCATAACCTGTCTTACTGGTGAAAACAAGACGGGCGGTCGGAGTCTTACGTATTCCTATTCCCAATTCGTGAACCTCCAGCTTGGGTTTATGAGCCGCGATAAGGGGACATATCTCCAGCATGTGCGCCTGAAGGATCGCCGATGCGGGACCATCGAAATTGAGGGTGTAGTCCTCAAGGAAAGAACACCCCTCGGACAAGCCTCTTGTCATGAACCAAACAGTCCTGTAGAGGGCAGCGGACTTCCAGTCGCCCTCAGCTCCGAAACCATAACCCTCTTCCATAAGGAGCTGCGAGGCGAGGCCGGGAATCTGGTCGAAACCTCTCCCGGTTTCCTCGACATTGACATCTCCGAGATCGTCGAAATTGGTCGTGAACCCTTTCGCCTTCTTGTCCTCCAGGATTGCCCGCAGGGTCAACTCAGCCTTGGCGGATCTCCAAATCTTGCAGTAAGGCAGCGTGCCTTTCTCCTCGAGAGAAGAATCATGGTCATACAGCTTGAAATATTCCCCGACAAGAGCGTCAACATCAGCGTCAGCCACTTTGTCGAAATATGTCATAAGCTCGCTGAAAGGCACATAGTCAACGTGGTAGCCGAGCCTCATCTCCGCCTCCACCTTATCGCCGTCAGTGACAGCCACATTATTCATCTGGTCACCGAAACGGAGAATTCTCATGTCCTTGGCGTCAGCCCATGCGGCCGCCACCCTCTCCCATACAGCGATATGACCAAGAGTGGCTGGATCTTTCCAATAACCCACCACAGTCTTGTGGTTCTTACGCATACGGGCGAGGATGTGGGCATATTCCCTGTCTCCATGAGCGCTTTGGTTGAGATTCATGAAATCCATGTCCATGGTCTCCCACGGAATCTCCTTGTTGTACTGTGTATGGAGATGAAGGAGAGGCTTGCGGAGCGCCTGCAGTCCATGGATCCACATCTTGGCAGGAGAGAAAGTGTGCATCCAGGTGATGACACCCACGCACTTGGGATCGCTTTCAGCCTTGGTCATCACATCCAGGACCTCAGATGAGGAGTTGGCGGTGCCTTTATAAACGACCTTCACCGGCAGAAGGCCGGAGGCGTTCATCCCCGCCACCATCTCATTGGAATGACCGTCCACTTGGACCACAGCGTCACCTCCATAGAGCAGCTGCGCTCCAGTGACGAACCAGACTTCGAAGTTTTCGTATTGCTTTATCATATTGCTTATGCTTTAATTATCAGATTCTTCGCTTCGCTCAGAATGACCGACCTGACCGTAATATGCGTCAGGGCCGTGTTTACGGCTAAAATGCTTCTCTATCAGATGCTTGTTCATAGATGGCTCATGGTCGATGACATCCAGTGTAGGCAACTGCAGGGTCGAGGAGATGAACGCCATCTTTGCCACCTCCTCAAGCACCACGGCGTTATGGACAGCGTTGAACACGTCAGTCCCCCACGTGAACGGCCCATGGTTCCGTACAAGGACAGCAGGGGTGTCGTCTGGATTCATATTCTTGAAACGCTCCACTATCACGTTGCCCGTCTCCTTCTCGTATTCCCCGAACACCTCAGCCTTTTTCATGTCACGGGTGCAAGGAATGTCGTCATGGAAATAATCGGCATGAGTAGTCCCGATATTGGGAATATTCCTCCCGACCTGAGCCCACGCCGTAGCGTAAGTGGAGTGGGTGTGGACAACTCCCCCGATATTCGGAAACGCCTTATAGAGAACAAGATGAGTCGGAGTGTCCGAGGATGGCCTCAAAGATCCTTCCACGATACTCCCCTTCAAATCGACCACGACCATGTCCTCCGGCTTCATCATATCATATGCGACTCCGCTGGGCTTGATCACCACAAGTCCGGACTTACGGTCGATCGCTGAGGCGTTGCCCCAGGTGAAAAGGACCAGGCCGCTTTTGACGAGATCAAGGTTGGCTTGCCAGACTTTTTGTTTCAGTTCTTCTAACATTGTCTACCAGAAATAAATGTAAAACGCGACGGTCACAGCCAGGATAACGCAAGAGTGGATGATGTCCCAAGCTCCCCAGGAAGCCCTTGTGGCCGCTTTCTGCTCAGGCGTTGCAGTGCCGAAACAAAGGCCTCTGACCTGCTCATCGGAAGGCTTTGGAGTGATCATCGTCACCACCAGGGCAAGGACAACGCAGAACAGGAACATCCACACGCAGAACGCATAGACATTCATCTCGTTGAAAACGAAGGTGAAAGCGTTGTGGGACTCGGGATTAATTATCATCGTGACCAGTCGCGTCAAGCCTAGCGCCAGACCTGCGATCAATGTCCACATACCGGCCTTGGGCGACGTCCTCTTCCAGCATACTCCCAGAAGGAACACCGCGGCGATGGACGGGGCGACAAGACTCTGGACGCTTTGGATATAGTTATATAGGCTTTTACCCATCTTTTGGATCACCAGGATCCAAAGGACACCGAACACAACAACTATCACGGTGGCCAACCTGCCGATACGGACCAGTTTCTTCTCCGGAGTGTCAGGGTTGCGACGTTTATAAATGTCGATCGTGTACAACATCGCGGATGAGTTGTACAGCGAAGCCAGCGAACTCATGAGAGCGGCGAGAACCCCGCAAATCACGACTCCTTTCAGGCCGACAGGCAGCAAGGTGTTGACCAGCATCGGGAAAGCGAGATCAGGATTGGCTAGAGTGCCGTCCGCCTGCAGACCGAGTGCGGACGCAAGCATCTGGCCAGTCTGGGAATCAGGAGTCTTAGTCAGGGCAAAGGCTATCATTCCGGGGATAAGGAATAAGAACACCGGAAGTAGTTTGAGATATGCTCCGAATATCGTTCCCCTGCGAGACTCCTTCTGATCCTTGCCGGAGAGGACTCTCTGGACGATGAACTGGTCGGTACACCAGTACCAGAAACCGATGATGGCCGAGCCGAATAGGGCTCCATACCAAGGGAACTCAGTGTCCTTCCCGCTACGCATCAGCGTAGTCATCGAGTCGCCATATTCATTGACCGGCTGCGCAGCGCAGATGTCCATCATGGCGTTCCATCCGCCGAGCTCCTTAAGGCCTATCCAGAGTATTACCAAAGAGCCTAGAAGCAAGATCGGTGTTTGCAGGACAGAAGTCTTCAGGACTGACTCCATGCCGCCTATAATAGTGTAGATAGCGGTTATTACCACCAGGGCCAACGCCGCCACCCAGAAGTTGATGCCCAGCAAAGCGTTAAGCGCCAGACCTCCAGCCATGACAGTCACGGAGACCTTTGTGAGGACATAACTCGCGAGCGAGAGGTAAGTCAATATGCCACGGCTTTCCTTGTTGTAGCGCTTCTCCAGAAACTCAGGCATCGTATAGACCATGCTTCTCTGGTAGAAAGGAACGAATACCCAGCCGAGAATCAGGATCATCCAGCCCTGGATCTCCCAGTGGGCCTGGGCCATTCCTGCCGAGGCGCCAGTGCCAGCGAGACCGATAAGGTGTTCGGAGCCTATGTTGGAAGCGAATATTGACGCGCCTATCGCCAACCATGTCGCCGAACGCCCGTCAAGGAAATAGTCACCGGACGTCTCCTTTTTCTTCCGGAAGACGTCCAGGACAATCCAAACCATCGCCGCGAAGAATATGGCGATGACAATCCAGTCCCAAGACTGGAGAGTGATTCGGTTCAGATCCATATTACCTCACGGAGAAGGCGAAGACGCAATGGCTTGTGTACTTCTCCCCGGGTTTCAACAAGGCTGAGGGCCACTCAGGTTTGTTGGGAGTGTCAGGATACTTCTGGGTCTCAAGGCAAATGGCGTGACGGAAGTTGTAGACAATCCCCTTCTTTCCGGTCACGGTGCCATCAAGGAAGTTGCCGGCGTAGATCTGGACACCAGGCTCATTTGTGTATTCTTTCATAGCGATGCCAGATTCCGGGCAATATAGCTCAGCGGCAAGGACGGTGTCATCGCAACCGGTGTCCAAGACCCAGTTGTGGTCATATCCCTTTCCATTGTGGAGCTGGTCATAGTCGGCGTTGATGTCCTTACCCACAAGTTTGGCGGTGCGGAAGTCCATCGGAGTTCCCTCGACAGGAGCGATCTCACCAGTGGTCATGAAGGTGTCATCAACCGGAGTGAAATTAGCCGCGTTTATATAGAGTTCATCATCTTCGACGCAATGATTCGCAGGGTCACCAGCGAGATTGAAATAAGAGTGATTAGTCATATTGATGACCGTTGTCTTGTCCGTGGTGGCCTCGTATTGGATGTCGATAGCATTGTCCTCTGTCAAGGTGAAGGTGACAAAAGCGGTCACGGTACCGGGGAAGTTGGCATCGCCATCAGGGGATACAGTCTTGATCTTCAAATGGCTACCGTCAGCCTCAACGGTCTCCCAAACCTTGTACTGCCACCCGTTCGGACCGCCATGGAGGCAATGCCCGTAGTTATTCTGGGGCAGCTGATACTCAACGCCTTCCACAGTGATCTTTCCCTGGGCGATACGGTTGGCGTAGCGCCCGATCGTGGCGCCATAATCAGTCTGGTTGTTCTCCGGGAAATAATCCTTGATGGTGTCAAAGCCAAGGACGACATCCTTGTACTCACCCTTCTTGTCAGGAACCATGATAGAGACGATACGTCCACCAAAATTGGTGACGCAGACCTCCATCCCGGACTTATTGGTAAGGGTGTACAGGGCGGTGACTCCACCATCCCTCTCGGCTTTGAAATCATCGGGGTTCAGACCCGACTTCGTTAGCTTGGGAGCTTTATCAGCGCAGCCCATAACCAGCAGGGCGGCGGCACAGATAACAAACAACTTTTTAAACATAGCGGTATAATGTTTTTAAATCAATTATATCAATAACTCGCAAGGCGCCACTTCAACAGCATTGAAGTCTTTCGCCAGCCATACGGACATATAACCGGCTCCCCTATGACACCAGGCATAGTACGGTATCAGGGTAGCAGTCACATCCCTGATCATCATCTCCCCGCGATTCAGGCCGTGGGTGAAGTATCGTCCTTTCAGGGTTATCTTTTTGATAGGATGGCCGACTATGTCTCCATCAGTCACTTTCATCTCCGGATTCTCTCCGACCAACAGACCGGAGACCCGGAAATCATTGTCAGGTTGCTCGGCGCAATAGACTATAGGCCCCCTCTCTACGGCTATTTTGCCCCGGTCCGCCTCAACTTCCTCCCTGGCTGTCACGACCCTTGGCTCCATGTCCAGATGAAGGGATACCTTGTCACCCTTTTTCCATTTTCTCGTGATAGTGAAATAGCCCTTGTTAAGGTCTGAAGAGACCTCCTCTCCATTGACCAGAACCTTATAACTCAACGACTTCCCGTCAGCATAAGAATACAGTCCCCCAGGAGCCACCTCACCTCTAACCCACCCGGGTATGCGAAGCTTCAAGGAGAACTCCTTGGCGGCGTTCTTGTCTATGGATATCTCCACATCCCCGTTCCAAGGATATGAGGTCTCCTGACGCAAGACGACCTCCTTTCCCTTGACCTTCTGTGTCAAGGTGTTGGACATATAAAGGTTGACATAAAGATCATCATCCTTTACGGCGTAGACATATCCAGGGACAGACGGGATGAAGCGGCAGATATTCGATGGGCAGCAAGCGCAACCGAACCAAGGCTTACGCTCATAGCCTCCTTCAGTCGCGAGAGGATTGGGATAGAAGAATCCGTCTCCCTGAAGTGACACTCCGGAAAGAATCCCATTGTAAAGAGTACGCTCCAGAACATCGTAATACTTCGAATCACCATGGAGCAGGAACATCCTGTGGTTGACATAGACGTTGCCTATCGCCGCGCAGGTCTCACAATAAGCTTCAGCGTTCGGGAGCTCGTAATTCTTTCCGAAAGCCTCTCCACTACGGGAAGCGCCTATCCCCCCGGTGATATAATACTTCTTGCTTACGATATTATCCCAAATCCTGTCTATGGCGTCAATGTAGGCCTGGTCACCCGTCAAGGCGGCCACATCCGCAATTCCGGAATACATGTAAGTCGCCCTCACCGCATGGCCGACAGCCTCGTCCTGCTCTACAATCGGCACATGCGACTGGTTATATGAATCCCGGTGGGCGGTCCTTCCCCTCCGATCAAGGAAATACTTGGCCTGGTCGAGATATTTCTTGTCTCCAGTCACAAGATAGAGACGGCAAAGAGCCATCTCGGCGATTTGATGCCCCGGCACCCTATCCACCTGACCGGGGCCGGAACCAACCTCACGGATAACACAATCGGCATATCTGATGGCTATGTCAAGGAAATTCCTTTTCCCCGTGGCTTGATAATGGGCTATCGCTCCGTCAAGCATGTGCCCGAGATTGTAGAATTCATGGCTGAGCTCCTCGACCTTCTCCCATCTGTGCGATCCGGACCATTCGTGCGGATGCTTGGGATTCATAGTCCTGGAGGTATAGAGATATCCATCCGGTTCCTGACCACCCGCGACAATGACCAGAACACTGTCTATGTAGGCTTCGAGTTTCTTGTCGGGATAGGTCTGAAGGACATAGCTGGCACCCTCGATGGTCTTGTAGACATCAGTGTCGTCAAAAGAGAATCCTCCCACTTTATATTCCTCACTTGGATTTGCGGCCTTGACGAAGTTCTCGTAGCGACCCGTCTCCTCGCACTTGCTGAAAGCCAAAGGGATGGTCACTTCCCTGGAAGCCTTCAGACGCTGACCCCAGAAACCTTCAGAAACCTTGACTGAGGTAAACTGGACAGGGGAAATCGGATAGCCAGTTCCCTGGGTTGTCCCTTTCTTGTTCTTGTCAGCAGAAGTCAGCAGGAGGATTGCCGCGGCGGCGAGGAGAATAGTGGTTAGTCGTCTCATCTGACAGGTGTTTTTAACGCCCAAAAAAAATGGCTGTGTTACATCTATCAAATATAAAGAATATTCACCGAAAAGCCAAACTGTCTTCCAGCCATTGTCCCGCTATTGATTAATAGGCAATTTTTAGTATCTTGCGGAAAAGAAAGACTTATGGATAAACTTGTATCGGATCTCTTGGGCGGCCTCGGACGCCTGTTCAAGAACAAAGTCAGCCAGACGGTCAGCAAAGCCGTCAGCAACAAAAGCAAGACATATTCCTTTGAGGCTCTCCCGCAGACAGTCGACGAACTGAAAGCTTTACCAGAGGCGGCATTGACTGATGTCTATGCGGTCGCGGCGCTCTCTCTGCTCGCTTTGACAAGGTTTGAGGCAGACAGGAACGCATCGATCGCCATGCTCAACTTCCTTAAAGGTCCGGATCCCATGACCCCGATGGCGATCCAGCAGATCTCTGACCGTTTCATGGACGGAAAGTTCTACAAGGTAAACTCATTCTTTGAGGGAGCCACACCGGCCAATAACTACACTCCTTCACAGCCCTACAGGATCAAAGTCTCATCGACCCCGTATTCTTTTGATACTGAGAACTGGGCGGTTCTCTACCTCCATTCCGGAGGATCAGACAGTCCCCGCCCGGTCAAACTGAGAAAGAAACCCAGCACCGGTCAGTGGTTTCTGGTTGAGATCCAGTATCTCGGCGACGTCCGTACCCCGGTAGCCACCGACAAATGGGCGTAGAAACTAGTCCAGAGAGTGAATGAAGAGGCCTGAGCGGAGCTTAGGCTCGAACCAGGTTGTCTTCGGAGGCATGATGTTGCCGGTGTCGGCAATATCTATCAGTTGCTGCATCGAGACCGGGTAAAGGGCGAAAGCGACCTTCATCTCACCGGAATCAACCCTGCGTGAAAGCTCTCCAAGCCCTCTGATTCCTCCGACGAAATCAATCCTCTTATCGGTGCGCAAGTCCTTGATCCCGAGGATCGCATCCAGCACCAGATTGGACAGGATAGTCACATCCAGCACACCAATCGGGTCCTTGTCGTCGTAACGACCAGGAAGAGCCTCAAGGGAATACCACTTGCCGTCAAGATACATCGAGAAGTTGTGGAGATGATCCGGATGATAAATCTCAGCACCCATCTCCTTGACTGTGAAGTCCTTCTCGACAGCCTTTAGGAACTCCTCCTTGGTGAGTCCGTTAAGATCCTTGACGACACGGTTGTAGTCCAGTATCTTGAGCTGGCTCTCTGGGAAGCAAACAGCCATGAAGAAATTGTACTCCTCATTGCCCGTGTGATTCGGATTAAGGGCTCTTTTCTCGGCCCCGACCCTAGCGGCCGCAGCTGTGCGGTGGTGGCCGTCAGCGACATAGAAGGCCTCGACATCGCCGGTGAACAGACGGGTTATCTGATCGACAGTCTTGTCATCATCAATGACCCAGAACTTATGGCCGAAGTTGTTCTCGTCCACGAAGTTATATTCAGGCTCACGGGTCACGGTCTGCGCCACGATCTTGTTCAGGATGTCGTTGTCCTTGTAGGCGAAGAACACCGGCTCGATGTTGGCGTTCTGGATACGGACATGGACCATGCGGTCATCCTCCTTGTCCTTGCGCGTGAGCTCATGCTTCTTGATCTTTCCAGAGGCGTAGTCATCGGTGTGAGCGCAGAGAACGAGACCATACTGGGTACGGCCTTCCATTGTCTGGGCATAGACATAATAGCACTCCTTGGGATCACGCTTGAGCCATCCCTTGGCCTGCCATGCCTTGAAGTTCTCGACAGCCTTATCGTACACGAGAGGATCATGATCCTCAAGCATCGGATCGAAATCTATCTCGGGCTTGGTGATATGAAGCAGGGACTTCTCGCCGGCCATCTCCTTGGCCTCGGCGGAGTTGAGCACGTCGTACGGCGGAGCGGCGACCTCTGTGACTATATCTTTTGGCGGACGAATCGCCGCAAAGGGTTTTACTCTTACCATGACATTACTTGTTGACTTGGAAACGGGTGTTGCCGGTGGCGAAGAAGTCGCAAATCTGACGGGCGGCGGCAAGGCCGGCGTTCATGTTAGCCTCAGATGTCTGGGCACCCATCTTCTTGGGAGTAGCGAAAACCCTGAGTCCGAACTTCTCACGCATGGCCTCGTAGTTGTCAGGCATGACATCCGTGACGTACTTCAGGTCGGGACGCTCTTCAAGAGCCTTCATAAGTCCCTCCTCATCAATAACTTCCTTGCGTGCGGTATTCACGAGGGTAGCTCCCTTCGGCATCTTGGTGACCAAGTCGTAGCCGATGCTTTTGATAGTGGAAGGAAGGGCGGGAATATGGATGGAGACATAGTCAGAGTTAGAATAGAGCTCATCCAAGTTGAAGACGGGCTTCGCTCCACCAGCCTCAATCTGCTCCGGAGTGAGGAACGGGTCGAGGGCGAGGATATCCATTCCGAGAGCCTTAGCCTTGGCACCGACAAGACGGCCGACATTACCGAAGGCCTGGATTCCGAGACGCTTGCCCTGGACCTCGCTTCCGGTGGCCGGAGTGAACTGTGTGCGGGCCATGAATATCATCATGGCGACGGCCAACTCGGCGACAGCGTTGGAATTCTGTCCGGGTGTGTTCATCACGACCACATTATGGGCGGTAGCTGCGGCCAGGTCAACATTGTCAAAACCGGCACCAGCGCGGACGACAATCTTCAGACTCTTGGCGGCGTCGAGAACCTCAGCGGTGACCTTATCTGAACGGATAATCAGAGCGTCCACATCGGCGACAGCCGCGATGAGCTCAGAAGCGTCGGCATATTTCTCAAGGGCGGCGAACTCATGTCCGGCACCCGTCACAATCTCCTTGATCCCTGCGACAGCCGCAGCGGAGAAAGGCTTCTGGGTAGCAACTAATATCTTCATATTCAATTACTTCTTAAGAGTCTCAAATTCCTTCATGCAGTCCACAAGGGCCTGGACATCCTCGAGTGTGCAGGCGTTGTAGAGAGAAGCCCTGAAGCCTCCGACTGAACGGTGGCCCTTGATGCCGATCATGCCGCGATCCTTGGCGAAAGCGAGGAACTCATCCTGAAGAGTCTCGTATCCGGGAGCCATAACGAAGCAGACATTCATGATGGAGCGGTCCTCCTTGGCGGCGGTGCCGACGAACAGAGGGTTGCGGTCGATCTCACCATAGAGAAGATTCGCCTTCTCTGTGTCGATCTTGTGGATAGCCTCGACGCCACCGATGCCCTTGAGCCACTTGAGGGTCTCGTTCATCATGAAGATGGAGAACACGGGAGGGGTGTTGAACATGGAGAGCTTGTCGAGGTGGACACGGTAGTCCAACATGGTGGGGATATATCTGGAGACCCTACCAAGGGAGTCTTTCTTGATGATGGCGAAGATCACGCCGGCAGGGCCGACATTCTTCTGGGCGCCACCATAGATGAGGTCATATTTCGAGACATCAACCGGACGGCTCATGATGTCGGAGCTCATATCAGCGATGAGAGGGACAGGGCAATCGATGTCTTCCTTGATCTCCGTGCCATAAATGGTGTTGTTGGTGGTGATGTGGAAGTAGTCGATGTCCGTCGGAATCTCGTATCCCTTAGGAATATATGAATAGTTCTTGTCGGCGGAGCTGGCGAGGGCGTAGGCGTCGCCAAGGCCCTTCGCTTCCTTCAAGGCCTTCTTCGCCCATACTCCAGTCTCAAGGTAGGCCGCCTTCTTCTCAAGATAGTTCATAGCCACATAGAGGAACTGGAGAGAGGCACCACCGCCAAGGAACACGACCTCATGGGTGTCGGGAATATGAAGCAACTCCCTCCAGAGGGCGCGGCACTCATCCATGGTCTCATCCCACTCCTTGGTGCGATGGGAGATGCTGAGCACGGAAACACCGGTGCCTTTGAAGTCTTTCAAGGCCTCGATGGCATTGTCGATAGCGACCTGCGGCAGTAGGCAGGGGCCTGCGTTGAAAACATGAACCTTTTTCATTTCGATTATATCAATTGTTAACTGTTATTAATACTGTGATTAGGAATCAAAACCAAATCGGAGGTAAAGATAGCCAATTTATAAGGAATAACCCAATAAATAAGATATTATCGCCATCCTGACATACATTCCGCCTCCGGCCTGCTGGAAATAGTAGGCGTAAGGGGTGTTGTCCACATCCTCGGCGATCTCGCCGACCCTCGGGAGCGGGTGCATGACCTTCATCTCAGGCCTCACGGAACCAAGCATGGAAGCGGTCAACCTGTAGACATCTTTCACCTTCTCATACTCAGCCATATCCGGGAATCTCTCCTGCTGGACCCTGGTCATGTACAGGATGTCGCAGTCATTGATTCCGTCCTCGATCCTGGAGACCTGACGGTAAGGGATTCCGTCCCTATCCAACATCTCGATATATTTCCTGGGCATCTCCAACTCCTCTGGTGAGGTGAAGGTGAATCTGGGACTGAAATGTCTCAGGGCATCAACAAGGGAATGGACCGCCCGGCCATATTTGAGGTCTCCCACCATATTGATGTCCAGACCTTCCAAACGGCCCTGCGTCTTCTTTATGGCGTAAAGGTCAAGCAGGGTCTGGCTGGGATGCTGGTTAGCTCCATCGCCGGCGTTCACGACCGGAACAGACGCCACCGAGGCGGCAATGTCGGCCGCCCCCGCCATAGGGTGTCTCATGACAATCATGTCCACATAGTTGGAGACTATCCTGATGGTGTCCTCTAGGGTCTCCCCTTTCGTCTGGCTGGTGTTACGGTTGTCCGGGAAACCTATTACCCTGGCCCCAAGCCTATTGACCGCAGTCTCAAAAGAGAGCCTGGTCCTGGTCGAAGGCTCAAAGAAAAGGCAGGCGACCACTTTGCCGGAAAGGAAGGAACGCTCACGGTCTTTCTCGAATTCACCGGCCATGTCCAGGATGTGAAGGATCTCCTCCTTCGTCAAGTCCTGGATTGAAATCAAACTTTTTGGCATAATATAAAAAATGTGTTATTGTATTTCCTCAACCACCGCGCTCCCTATACCCGAGAACCTGTCAAGCATGTCAGCCTCGGCCGAGAGCCTGACCCACGCCTTCAGCGAGCAATCCACGCCGAAATCCTGGTCTTTCTGACGCAAGTCCATGTCTTTCAATATCCGCATCACCTGATTCATGTCCTGGTAGCCGAATCTCACACCGTACCATTTGCCAGCCACTTTCTCGATTGTCCCGGCATTGTCAAGGGCCTCGGCCGTGGAGGTCTTGTAGGCGCGGATGAGCCCCGGGATGCCGAGTTTTATGCCCCCGAAGTAGCGCACGACCACCACCAGGGTGTCGCTCAACCCCCGGGAATCAATCTGCCCCAGTATTGGCCTCCCCGCGGAAGACGACGGCTCACCGTCATCATTCGCCCTAAACCTGTCGCCGAGATGCCCGAGCCTGTAGGCGTAGCAATGGTGTCGGGCATCATGGTACTTTTTTTTGAGATCGGACACAATGTCTTTCACTTCCTCCTCAGTCTCAACCGGATAGGCGTAAGAGATGAAACGGCTGCCGTTGTCCTTGAACAATCCTTCGGCAGGAGCGGAAACGCTCAGGTAAGTGTCTTGAATCATATCCACGAAATTAACGTTTTTCACATAATTTTGCAACGGGGCGGGATTTTTTGTATTTTTGAATACTATTTGAGTCATATGGTTTATCAATTCAGAGTCACTTTAGCTGGAATCAAAGGATTCTACAGGGTTTACCGGATGGATTCCGGGACCACTCTTTATGAGTTCCACAAGCAGATGAGGGCGGACATGGAGTTCCCTCAGGACCAATTGATCATGTTCAAGGCGATGGATGCCGAAGGCGGAGTTGTCGCCCGTTATGGCCTATTCGACCTTGGCTCCGGGACAGTGGACAAAATCACTGTCAAGGACACGGTCGACTCAGGTGTCGCCTCCTTCATATATTTTTATGACGTACCGAACAGGAAAAGCGTCATCATAACCTTTGAGGGTGCTGAGGAAGGTAGAGGTCCTTCTCCAGTCATCGTGGATGTAAAAGGGCCGAACCCGATCGAGTTCGAGAACGGGTACGTCGCCTTCGAGGATCTTCCCGACTCCCAGCGCCATCTTCCCGGGCAGAAGCCGGACTGGCTCGGCGAGCTTGGCTCCGGAAGTGACGACGACAAGTCCGACGGGGACGAGGACGACGAGGAAGATGATGACGACGAGGACGGCAAGGAGGTCTTCGACGGGACTGAGGATCTCGATTTCTAGAATATGCCTCGCCGGCTCGTCATAATCCTCGGGCCGACGGCCGTGGGGAAAACCGAGTACAGCGTCCGGAAGGCCCTGGAATACGGTTCCCCAATCATCTCTTGCGACTCACGCCAGATCTACAAGGAAATGACGATCGGCACGGCTGTCCCTGACAAGGAACAGCTGAAGGCCGTCAAGCATTATTTCATACAAACAGTTCCTGTCACCGAGCCCTACACGGCAGGCGATTATGAGCGGGACGCTCTCGCTTTGATTGAGCGGCTTTTCGAGGAAGGACACGAAACTCTGGTAATGACTGGAGGTTCCATGTTCTACATCGACGCTGTCTGCAATGGGCTGGACGACCTCCCGGACGGAGATCCCGAGCTGCGGAAAGCATTATGGGAAAGAGTTGATTCAGAGGGCCTTGAGAGCCTTGTCGAGGAACTCGCCTCAAGGGATCCGATCACATATTCCCGAATCGACAAGCATAATAGCCAGAGGGTGGTGAGGGCACTGGAGGTCTGCCTGGTATCCGGCAGGCCGCTTTCCTCTTTCAAGTCCGGCGGGAAGAAAAGGGATTTCGAGATAGAGAAAATAGGGCTTGAGCGCCCGAGGGAGGAGCTGTATGCCCGGATCGACCGGAGGGTGCTGAAGATGATAGACGAGGGCCTCGTGGATGAGGTCCGCTCCCTTCTCCCCTACCGCGACTGCCAGGCCCTGCAAACGGTGGGATATAAGGAAATATTTGATTACCTGGACAATAAGGTTCCCTTTGACGAAGCGGTCAGGCTCATCCAGCGGAACACCCGCCATTACGCCAAAAAACAAATGACCTGGTGGCGACGCGACCAGGCCATCAAATGGATTTCTATCTAATCAGTCTCGCGGACTGTCAAAACAGCCAGCCGAGGGTAAGATAGGCAAACGGCCTGTCACAGTTGCCCCAGTGAGCTCCCGCTGAGACTCGGCATTTCTGCTTGACAATCACTCCGGTCTCGGCGCAAAGATTACCAAAGTCGACCCTGTCGGAATCTCCATCCATATAAAAAGCCTTCCTATGGACATATTGAGGGCCCGTGCCAGCGGCAAGGAAAGGAACCACAGTTTTCTCCTTACAGAAATCAATTTCGGCGGTAAGTGTCGCTGAGTGAGCCTGGTATTTGTACCGAGTACCAGTGCTGAACGTAGGCGAGAACATATATTTCAGGCCAATCCTGAAACCCTTGTATATGTCATATCGCCATGCCGCACCAAACACCGACCGGCCACGTACATATATTTGCCTATAAGAGTCAGGTAAAGAATAATCAGGATCTGAACGGTTTACTTCTAATCCAATAGCCCTTCCAGACATCAGCTCAAATTCGCTTCGCGATTGGCCATAAGAGATGATTGACCCAAGAATTAATACAGTTGTCAGAATAAAACGTCTCATTCCCTTTCAATGCTTTTGTATTACTAAATTAATCGGCAGATTGCACAACACTCACGACATTGCTATGCGCCCCGCCAGGATAACTGCCAAAGGCGATCTCGCATCTCCTCTCCTTCCCTGTCTCGTTGGGAGAGACCTTCACCGTTGAGCTTTTTCCATCATAATTCACGGTACACCACCGGTTGATAAGTGGAGTATTCTTATCGCCATCACCAGTCACTCCAACTCCGTCAATAGTAATACAATAAGCCAAAATGCTATATCCTTTAAGCCCTTTCACGACACCCTCGCCTCCATCAGCATCGAAAGAAAGAGAATATGTGCTCAAAGGCAGCGGTGAATCAGCTATTGGCGTATCATATTTCACACAACTGTGGAGAACAAATCCGAGAAAAAAGATGGCGAGAATTCTTAATGTATACTTCATATGGCCTCTGTTATATAATGATGGATAATTTAGACGACTTTTTCATGACTCCATATTATTAAACCCGAAAAAGTGAAAATCTTGCATCAGGATTCAGAAAAAAACTTAAGATTTCACAATCCGTTTGTTGCGGCAAGCAGTCTTGCGGATTGAGCGATCTTTTTTATTATATTTGTATATTTAACGCCAATCCGCATGACTAACATAAGACATCTTGATCCCCACTGCGAGTCCATCCTACAGGAATATCGCGACAACCTGCCCTGGTTCCAGGAAGAGGCGGGGAAGGTGTATTCCCGTCTCAAGGAGACGTTGGAGAAGGCCGGTCTGCTCACCGCCGCTCTGGAATACAGGGTCAAAGCAGAGGATTCCTTGGCTGGCAAGTTGGAATTAAAAGGAGAGAAGTATCAGTCTCTCAAGGATATAACCGACATCATCGGACTCCGGGTGATCACCTTCTACACCGACGATGTAGACAAGGTGGCGTCCGCGGTGGAAAGGCTTTTCGAGGTGGACTGGGAGAATTCCGTGGACAAGCGCAAGGCGCTTGAGATCGACAGCTTCGGGTACCTGTCACTGCACTATGTCTGCCAAATCCCGGAATCCGAATACAGGATGGAAATTCAGATGAGGACTGTCCTGCAGCATGCCTGGGCCAACATGAACCACGACACCGGCTACAAGTCCGGCGTTGAGGTGCCCCCAAGATACCTCCGCAACCTCAGCCGTCTGGCGGGAATGCTGGAACTGGTGGATGACGAGTTCAGCCGGATCCGCGCTGAGCTGACAAACTACCGCAGGCAGGTCAGGTCGCTGGTGGCGTCAGGGAACTTGGATGACGTTCCTCTTGATGGAGACACTTACAGGAGCTTCCTGGAGATGAATCCATTTGATGCGCTAAACCAGAGAATCGCCTCTGTCAATCAGGCAGAGGTGCATGAGGTCTCCCTAATGCCTTTCCTGACATTATTCAAAGGACTTGGATGCAAGACACTGGGCGACATCGTGGATATGATCCGGAAATATTCGGAAGGAGCATTCCAGATCGCCACGTTCCAGATTGGTCTGACAGACCTGGACATTGTCTCTTCTTCCATAGGCCCCCAGGACCTTTGCATCGCCTACCTTCTCAAGCAAGGCAGCGGAAAAGCCGGCATCAGGTATATGTTCGACACACTTAACGGCAAATCGGAAAGCAACGACATGATCGCGGATCTGATCATGGAACAAGCTAAAGATCTGCCATTCATGAATCAATAATATGGCCAACAATCCTCTCGACACGACACTGCTTGACAGGGCGATCATCTTCGCCGTGAAGGCTCATTCCGGGACAGAGCGTCGGGGAAAGGGATTCCCTTACATAGTCCATCCGATGGAGGCCATGGAGATTGTCTCCACGATCACGAACGACCAGGAACTGCTGGCCGCGGCTGCCCTGCACGACACTGTTGAAGACACTCATGTCACGATCGGGATCATAAGGGAGGAATTCGGAGACAGGATAGCGGACCTGGTGGAAGCCGAGAGCGATGTGTTTGTTGAGGGGGTCAGTGAGGAGGATAGCTGGCACGAGAGGAAGAAGGCGGCTTTGGAGCGGCTAGCGAAAGCGACTCGCAATGTCAAAATAGTAGCCATGGGAGACAAACTCTCCAATATGAGAGCCATAGCGAGGGACTACGCTGAGCAAGGGGATGAGTTTTGGAACTTATTCCACGTCAAAAACAAGTCAGACCACGCATGGCGTTACAGGGGTCTTGTGGAAGCCTTACGGGATCTTAGTGGAACAGCTGCGTTTTCGGAATTCGAACGTCTTGTGAATCAAGTATTTAATGAATAAATCTATGGAAGCGCTCAGAATCTCGCTCGACGACTATATCCTTTCCGGCGGAGGCGCTAACGGGGAGAGTTTCGACCACAAGTCCGATCCGTCGGTCATGTTGAAACTTTATTTCCCGGGCAAGATCCAACAGCCTCTGGATGAGATGGTTCTCGCCAGAAAGGTTTACGAATTGGGCATACCGACCCCCGAACCTGGTGAATATGTCGTCACAGAGGACGGTCGTTATGGCATCCGATTCCGCAGAATACTCGGGAAGAAATCCTACTCCAGAGCCACGGCGGATAATCCGGAAAAGGTGGCGGAATATGCCGCGGAATTCGCCGGGATGTGCCTCCAATTGCACTCCACCCATGTGGACACGACCCTGTTCGAGAATGTAAAGGACAGGTACTTCCGGTTGCTGGAGGCAAACCCTTTCTTCACAACCTCGGAAAAGGATAAACTCGAAAGATTCATCGCTGACACCCCGGACGAGGACACCGCCATTCATGGGGACTTGCAGTACAGCAACGCTATATTCGCCGGAGACAAGAAGTATTTCATCGACCTCGGGGATTTCTGCTACGGCAACCATTTGTTCGATGTCGGGATGGTCTACCTTTGCTGCTGCCTGAGCGGTGAGGATTTCATTCAGGAGACATTCCATATGCCCAAATCACTGGCGAAGAGATTTTGGGAAGAGTTCGCCCCGGCATATTTCGGGAAGGACCGTCCCCTTAAAGAGATAGAGGAGGAGATCCGGCCATACGCCGGTCTCAAGACCATAATAGTGGAACGTGACACCAACTGCCCCATGCCTGAGTTCAGGGCCGCGCTAACCTCGATATTATGAACATCAAGTCAAAATTTGAAGAACGGTTCAAGCGTAAATCCGTGCTCGCCGCATTGCTGTTGGTGATAGTTGCGGCATTGACGCTGGAAGCCACTTCGCTGATCCAGTATTATTACGCTGAGAAAGGCTTGAAGGAAGAGGCCACAAAACGAGCCGAGAGCCAGCTTGAGAACACCAGGCTCAAGATAGAAGGGGTGCTTGACCAGGTCGAGGCCACAATCCGGAACAATGTCAGGCTCACCCAGTGGGGATTCGGACATTTGGACAGCCTCCACATGATAACCGCTATCATAGTCCGTGAGAACCCGGTGGTGAGCGGATCGACGATCGCGCTCGTTCCGGGATACAGCCGGAAGTATCCGCTGTTCGCTCCCTACTCATACAACGACCCTGAAACGGGTGAGATTCTTTCGAAATCCCTGGCGACAAAGGAATATGACTATCCATCAAAGGAATGGTTCACAAAGCCCATCGAACTCGATACAGGCTATTGGTCGGAGCCATACGTGGATGTCGGAGGTGGCGAAGGCCTGATGACAACTTATTCAGTACCCATAAGGGATGCGAAAGGGAATGTTGGCGCTGTACTCACGGCCGATGTCGCGTTGGACTGGCTGACCAATTATGTTGGCGGCAACAAGGTCTATCCCGACGCTTTCAACCTCGTGGTAAGCCGGAAAGGAGAGATCATGGTCGCCCCGATTGAGACCCTGGTCATGCGCAAAACACTACAGGAAGCTTCCAGCACCTTCGAGGACCAGGATGAGGTGAAATCCATCACCAACTCCATGCTCAACGGAGAGTCCGGCATGCGGGTGGTCCAAGGAAAGACCAACAGCAGCCATGTTTATTTCGCTCCGGTGGAACGTACGGGTTGGTCCATGTCCATCGTGATACCAGACAAAGAGATATTCGGAGAAATCAAGAGCATAAGGAGACTGGTCGAATTGCTTCAGGTCCTTGGTCTTTTGATGCTGGTGCTCATCCTCAGTTTCGCTGCCAAGAGCCAGAACCAGTTCAAGGCTTTGTCTGAGAAGAAGGAAAAGATGGAAAATGAGCTGACCATCGCAAGAGGTATACAAATGTCAATGATACCCAAGACCTTCCCTCCTTTCCCGGACCGGGATGACCTCGACATATCCGCCATGATTGTGCCGGCCAAAGAAGTAGGCGGAGACCTTTACGACTACTTCATCCGGGACGGTAAGTTGTATTTCTGCATAGGGGATGTGTCCGGGAAAGGGGTACCCGCCGCATTGGTGATGGCTGTCACCAGAAGTTTGTTCCGGTCCGTTGCCACTCATGAGCACACCTCATCCCATATCGTGAACATCATGAACAATAGTATGGCCGAGATGAACGACAGCAGCATGTTCGTCACCTTCTTTTGCGGCATACTCAACCTCGAGGATGGCCATCTCGATTATTGCAACGCCGGACACAACACGCCAATTATCTTATCAGGAATAAGGAAGAAACTTAACGTACTCCCTAATCTGCCTCTCGGGATCGTGCCGGACTTCGTGTTCAAGTCTCAAAAAGCGGTTTTGAAAAACGACGACGGCCTGTTCCTATACACAGATGGACTCACCGAGGCCGAGAATATCAACCACGAATTGTTCGGGGAGGAAAGGATGATTGAGGTGCTTTCGCCCAGGAGAGACGCCTCAGGTCATCTCGGAGCCATGGAGAAGGCTGTCAACAAGTTCGTTGATGAAGCCCCGAGGAGTGATGACCTCACAATGCTTTACATACATTACATTATGACTGAGCCAGGAGTTATAAAACGCCATCTTACGCTTGAGAATAATATAGAGCAGATTCCCAGGCTCTCGAAATTCATAAATGGTATCGCGGAGAGCAAGAAACTTGATGAGGATCTGGCCATGAATATCCACCTCGCGATGGAAGAGGCGGTGACAAATTCTATAATGTACGCCTACCCTGAAGGTGTCATCGGTGAGATTGAGATCGGCGCCATTGTGGATGACAACACCATCGAGTTCACCATCTCAGACAATGGCATGGAGTTTGACCCGACAGCCAGACCAGAGCCCGACATCACGACAGGAGTGGAAGATAGACCCATCGGAGGTCTTGGCATATTCCTGATCAAGAAAATCATGGACTCCGTCACCTACCGGAGGGAAAAGGGTGTTAATATCTTGAAATTGATCAAAAACATTAAATGATATGGAAGTAAAGATTAACAAGCAAGATGATGTGACCACTATCCGTCTTATCGGACGGCTGGACACTCCCGCCGCACAGGAGGTCGGCAAGGAACTAACTCCTCTCCAGGAGACCGCCAACGGCACCATTATCCTTGATTGCGAGGATCTTAGCTATATCTCCAGCTCCGGCTTGAGAATATTCCTGTCCCTGCGTAAGGCTGCCGCCGTGAAAGGAGGCAAGGTGATTGTGAGAAACATCAATGACAGCATACGGAACGTGTTCATGATGACCGGGTTCCTTAACCTGTTCGAGGTGGAGTGATGCCTCTCTCGGTATTCTCAATTAATATCTTGTCCGAGAACCTGCTCCTGCTGGTGTCGGTCCTGGTGTTCTGCGCGATCCTGTTCACGAAGATCGGGACGAGGTTCGGAATGCCGTCCCTGCTCCTTTTCCTCATCATAGGAATGATCGCCGGAGCGGACGGGATAGGTATACGCTTTGAGGATTACCACCTGGCCGAGTCAATCGGCCATTTCGCCATGACCATAATCCTGTTCACCGGTGGACTCCAGACTTCCCTCTCCGAGTCCAAGCCAGTGATGCGGCAAGGAGTGTTGCTCTCCTCTTTAGGAGTGTTCATCACAGCATTGCTCACGGGATTATTCATTTATCTTGTCACAGGAAGCCTAATTGGCCAGATAGGAGGCACATTTCTCGGATGCCTGCTTCTGGCGTCCGTGATGGGTCCCACGGATTCCGCATCCGTGTTCTCCATCCTTAGAGGCAAGAAAATGCACCTGAGGGAACGCATCGGAACCATGCTGGAGCTCGAATCCGGCAGCAACGACCCCATGGCGTATATACTCACTATCATCATGGTCCAGATCCTGACCTCCCCTGAGAAGATGAGCGGCAGCGCCTGGGGGATGATTTGGACGGGAACATGGATTCTGGTCGTGCAGATGGCAATCGGTTTTGCGGTGGGTATACTCGTAGGTTATGGGGCGAAACTCCTGTTGGAGAAAGTCCCCCTGCCTGGAAACTCCCTATATTCAATCCTGATTCTGAGCATCGGATTCTTCTCGAACGGCATAGCGACTATCCTATTCGGAAACGGGCTTCTCGCCCTGTACGTGACCGCCATCATCATCGGCAACAAGGCCAAGATACCCAACGAGAGGGATGTGCTGAAGTTTTTCGACGGGATGACATGGCTTATGCAACTGGTGATGTTCTTGATGCTGGGTCTTCTCGCGCGTCCCTCACAGATGGCTCACTCCCTGTTGCCGGCAGTGCTGATCGCCCTGTTCATGATGTTCGTGGCACGTCCGGCGAGTGTGTTCACCTGCCTCGCTCCATTTAAGGGAATATCCACAAAATCAAAGTTTTTCGTCTCGTGGGTGGGCCTCAAGGGCGCCGGCCCGATCCTGTTTGCCCTCTATCCTGTCATCTCCGGATTGGAAGGCTCCGATGACATGTTCAACATAGTGTTCATCATCACCCTGCTGTCGCTTGTGGCACAAGGGATGACACTCTCCCCTATCGCCAGGAAACTTGATCTGAGCTATGAGGAGGATCCGACTATCGAGACCTTCGGGATGGAGATACCGGAGGAAATGGGGATGCTCCGTGACCACACCGTCTCGGAGGATGACTTGCGTGAGGGATCCACATTAAGGGATCTGCATCTGCCCCACGGAATACGAGTAATGATGGTCAGGCGCGGCGATCGTTTCCTTGTCCCTCATGGGAGCATGGAACTGGTCGTGGGTGACCACCTTGTGATTATAATGGGAGAGAGCGACGACGACCTCACCTAGAAAGGGAGGTCGTTGGATAAATCCTCCACTGACGGCATGTCAACCGGCATGTCATCGAGGGAAGGAGCCGGAGCGGGTGCCTGTTCCTGAGCGGGAGACAAGGGAGAGATACGCCAAACTCGCACGTCATTGTACCAACGGCCATTATACTCCCTGGCCCTCAAATTGAAAGACACTTTAACAAGGTCGCCGACCTGGAACTTGTCCAGTTCGGCGACTTTCTCATTTCCAAATGAAGTGAAGCAAACCTCCGCGGGGAAGTTACCATCCTGATACTCAAGGATGAAATCTTGCTTAACCCAGGAACCCCTGGGGCTTTGGCCACTTAGTTTGGCCTCTTTCCGGGAGATGCGCCCCTCCAATTCAAGCGCAGCCATCAGCTTACTTCTTGTCAGGCTCCTGGACAGGCTCAACGAAAGGCTTGACTGAATCCAGGGTGATGTCGAACACCAGAGGAGTGTTGGGCTCGATGGCGTTGGAACCACGCTCACCGTATCCAAGCTCAGCGGGAACATAAAGGACAGCCTTTCCACCCTCGCCGAGGAGCTGGAGACCCTCAGTCCAACCAGGGATAACCCTGTTGAGAGTCAGCATGACAGAAGGCTCGCCCTCGGGGACCTCCTCGATGACGGTACCGTCCTTGAGAGTGAGTTTGTAGTGGACATAGACAGTGTCCTTGGGACCGGGTTTGGTGTCGTTACCGGGCTCTTTGATGAGATAGCAAAGACCTGACTCGGAAGCCTCGACTCCAGCCTGCTTCTTAACCTCGTCGAAGAACTTGTTCTGCTCCGCCTTGTTGATGGCCGCAACGTACGCTGATCTCTTCTCAATGAAGCCGCTGATGACCTCATTCATCTGCTCAGGATTGACCTTGAACTGCTTGACAAAGTCGGTGTCACGCTGGTTGCCCTTGGCATGCACGAAATCATCGATTCCCCTCTTGATCTCGGAGAAATTGAGGTCACCCATGTTGTAACCTTTGATCATGGAACCGAAGTTTATACCGAGAAGGTAACTGACTGAGTCAATCTCACCCTTTGAAGGAACGAGCTCCTTAGCCACGCCAGCCGGCTTGGCGGAGTTGCAAGCCACGGCCGAAATCACCATGGCCGCGACAGCGAAAAACTTGATTACTCTTTTCATATTTATAGCTTTTATGAGTTATCACTTAGGGCGCGAATATCGCAAAAATAATTGAGATTTACATTATTAATATTGATTTGGTTTGCCATTTACAAAAACTTTGACTATATTTATGAAAACCACATCCAATCATGGAGATTGATTCCGCTCTACTGCACTCAAAACTGAAGACCTTCTTCGGCTACGATGCCTTCAAAGGTGACCAGGAAGCCATTATACGCAACCTGATCGAGGGAAAGGACGCCTTCGTGCTTATGCCCACAGGAGGCGGTAAGTCTCTATGCTTCCAGTTGCCGGCGCTCGTCATGCCTGGCACAGCGATCGTGATCTCTCCCCTTATCGCGTTGATGAAGAACCAAGTGGACGTCATCCGCGGTTTCGAGGAGAAAACCATAGGCATTGCCCATTTCCTCAACTCATCGCTCGGCAAGGCGCAGATCCAAGAGGTCCGTCAGGACCTGTTGTCGGGAGTCACCAAACTCCTTTATGTGGCGCCTGAATCCTTGACCAAGGAAGAGAATATCGATCTCCTGAAAGAGATAAAAATTTCCTTCTATGCGGTGGATGAGGCTCATTGTATCTCAGAATGGGGGCATGACTTCCGTCCTGAGTACCGCAGGATAAGGGATATGATCCAGACCATCGGTAAAGCCCCTGTGATAGCCTTGACAGCGACGGCGACTCCTAAGGTGCAGAGCGACATCCAGAAGAACCTCGGCATCATGGACGCCACCGTGTTCAAGTCTTCCTTCAACAGGCCAAATCTCTACTATGAGGTCCGGGATAAAGTGGACGCCGAGAAAGACATCATCCGCTACATAAAACAGCATCCCGGCAAGTCTGGAATCATTTACTGCCTAAGCCGCAAGAAGGTGGAAGAGACAGCAAGCCTATTGAGTATCAACGGAATAAAGGCTCTTCCCTACCATGCCGGACTGGATGCCAAGACAAGGGCTGAGAACCAGGACCGCTTCCTGATGGAGGATGTGGATGTTATTGTGGCGACCATAGCCTTCGGTATGGGTATTGACAAACCGGACGTCAGGTTTGTGATTCACTACGATATTCCAAAGAGCATCGAGGGATACTACCAGGAGACAGGTCGCGCCGGAAGGGACGGTGAGGCGGCGGACTGCATCACATACTATAGTTATAAGGATATCCAGAAACTCGAGAAATTCATGCTCGGGAAACCGATCTCCGAGCAGGAGATCGGAAGGCAGTTGCTGATGGAGACCGTGGCTTACGCCGAGACTAGCCAATGCCGCAGGAAGATGCTGCTCAATTATTTCGGGGAGGATTATCCGAAAGACAACTGTGGCGTGTGCGACAACTGTGTCAACCCTAAGCCTACCTTTGACGGACGCAAGGAGATGTGCCTGGCGATCAGACTTATCAAATCCCTGCCGGAGCACTTCAAGATAGAGCATTTGGCCATGGTCCTTTCGGGACGGTCCAATGCGATGGTGAAATCATACAAGCATGACACCCTTCCTCTGTTCGGGGAAGGCAAAGACCATAGTGACAGGTTCTGGAGCGCCGTCATCCACCAGGGGCTTCTTCTCCATCTTCTGGGCAAAGAGATTGAGTCTTACGGCCTTATCTATGTAACTGAGAAGGGAGAAGAGTTCTACTCGAACCCGTGGGAGATCAGGCTTGTGGAGGACCGCGTATTCGTGGGCAAGGACAGCGACGATGACGACGATGATGCCGCCTCCGACAAGGCCGCCATGAGAGGAGGCGGTGGAGATCCGGTCTTGCTGTCTATGCTGAAGAACCTGAGGAAAGACATGTCCAAGAGGCTGAACTTGCAGCCTTGGATTATTTTCGGTGATCCTGCCTTGGAAGACATGTCAATACTATATCCAATCACATTCAACGAGTTGCATAGCTGCCAGGGTGTAGGCGAAGGGAAGGCCAGGAAATATGGCAAGGAGTTCATCGAGTTGATCAAGGCCTATGTTGAGGAGAATGACATCACAAGGCCGGCGGAGTTCGTTGTCAAGTCCGCCCCGACAAAGTCGGCGGACAAGATATTCATCATCCAAAGCGTGGACCGCAAGCTTTCACTTGAGGACATAGCGGACGCCAGGAGCATGGACATGGATAAATTGATCGAAGACATCGAGGGGATTGTCTCCACGGGCACAAAGTTGGACCTCAACTATTATATCCGTCAAGTGATCGACGATGACATCGTCGAAGAGATATTCGATTACTTCAAGAACGAGGCGTCATCCGATTCCCTCGAGGAGGCCCGGGCTGCCCTGGAGCCGGATTATGACGAGTTGGAGATAAGGCTTGTCAGGATCAAGTTCCTTTGCGAGGTCGCGTCCTAAATCGTCACCATCTTAAGACGGCGGTTCTCAAAATGCCCCAGCCGCCTGAAACCGAACATTTTCACATACTGGGCGAAATACTCGAACTTCGTCCCAACCTGTTCTGGCTTGTGAGAATCGGAGCCCAGGCAAATGATGTCCCCTCCAAGCTCCATGTACCTGATCAGGATGTCCCGGTCAAGCTCCGGGGTCCTGAGTCCATACTGCCTATAAGTCTTGGTATTGATCTCAAGCCCTTTGCCGTTTTCTATCAGATATTTCAATATCTCATCAATAAGGCCCGGGAAATCCCTGTACTGGATACTCTCTTTAGGATAAGGGGCATAACGGACAATATAGTCGAAGTGACCCATAATGTCAAAATCGCCCAACTTTCTCATCTCGCGCAGCAGTGTCTCAAGATAACGGCCATAGGCTTCCTTCCAATTCTTGCCCTTGTAATACGGCCCGAAATAAGGATCAGTGTCCTCGAGATAGTGTACAGAGGCGATGACCTGGTCGAATGACTGTGCGGCCAGGATATTCTTGTTGAGCTCACGGCTATCCTCGTAAAGGCCTATCTCTATCCCCTTGAGAACCTTGAACTTCTTGGCGGCGGCCCTTCCAAAAGCTCCCTCAGCCACAAGGCCGCTGACCCGGTCAATCTCCGCCTGCTGGGCTTTCACGTCAAAAACCTCGCAGACTATCGGCTCGAACTCTTCTTTCATCTTGGGGACAAAGTAATCGCAATGGTCGGTGAAACAAATCCCTCCAAAACCTTTGTCAATTGCTGCCTTAACGCTTTTTTCCACCGTGGTGGCGCCTCCGTCAAAAGAAAATTGGCTATGGTTGTGTGTGTCGAAAAACATATTCACGAATATAGCGTTTTTTTATTAATTTTGTGTTTATGATTACCTTGGGATATAAAACAAAGTTCGACAGCGTCACAAGAGCGGCCGCTGCCATAGGAATAGGACTGGTGATGGCCTTCGGAGGCAACGCACCCGCTTTGGTTGTGAAGATTATAGCGGTACTGCTTGTCTTGGCGGGTATCGCATCCCTGATTTACGGATTGGTGAAAAGCAAGGAGAATGGTGTTTACCAGCTGCTTCTGATTAACGCTGGACTGGACATCGCGCTTGGCCTTCTGTTATTCTTCAACCCGCAATGGATAGCAGGAGTGATCGTATATGCCATTGGCATCGTCCTCATCCTGTTCGGAGGTCTTCAACTAATAGCTTTGGCCGGAGCAATGAGCCTTCTGGGAGCGGGATTCTCCTCCCTTCTGCTCTCTGTCCTGGCTGTCGTGGGAGGCGCTTTCCTGCTATTCAACCCATTCACTATCAATGTGATGAGCATCATAGCCGGATGCCTTCTGATCGTTTATGGAGTGGCAGAGCTGATCTCCGCCTTCCGGATGCAGAAAGCCAGGGAGGAATTCGAGATAAGACGAGCCGCGACGCCATCGGGGCCAAATGTCCGCGAGACCGGATCGACCAGCCTGGCTGACGCCAAAGAAGTCAATTACGAGAAGATAGAAGAGCCTGAGGACCAGGACGACATGAATTGAGCATGATCCCACGGGACACGGTACAGAAAATCCTGGACACCGCGCAAGTAGAGGAAGTGGTGGCCGATTTCGTCTCGCTGAAAAAGCGCGGGGCGGAATGGTGGGGTTGTTGTCCTTTCCACAACGAGAAGACCCCTTCCTTCCATGTCGTTCCAGCGAGAGGAATATACTACTGCTTCGGTTGCCACAAAGGAGGGTCCGCCGTGGGTTTCGTGATGGATCATGAGCACATGTCCTATCCGGATGCCCTGAGATACCTTGCCAAGAAATATAATATCGAAGTAGTCGAGGAAGAGCAGAGCGCCGAGGAATTGGCCGCTCGCCAGAGAAACGAGAGCCTATACCTCGTCTCTGAGTTCGCCGAGGAATTCTTCAAGGAGCAGCTCTCGAAAGGAGAGGGCAAAGCCGTGGGACTCAATTATTTCCACACCCGGGGTCTGGAGGATGCCACCATCTCGAAATATGGTCTGGGATGGGCTCCGTCCGACCGTCATGCCTTCACAGACGCCGCCAAAGCGAAAGGATATAAGGATGAGTATCTCCTTGAGACAGGACTTTGCGCGAAATACGACGACAAGCCAGATCTCCATGACAGGTTTGTCGAGAGGGTCACCTTCCCTATCCATTCAATCAGCGGCAGGATTATAGGCTTCGGAGCCAGGACACTAAAATCAAAAGAGGAAGGGAAACCCTACGCCAAATATGTCAACTCCAAGGAGAGCGCAATATACGTCAAGAACCAGTCTTTGTATGGAATATGGTTCGCGAAGAGCGAGATGGCCAAGAAAGACAAGTGCTTCCTGGTCGAGGGATACTTGGACGTTCTCTCCATGCATCAGCTGGGAATCACCAACGTGGTGGCTTCAAGCGGTACCGCGTTGACCGACGGGCAGATCCGCCTCATAGGGCGTTTCACCAAGAACGTCACCATCATGTACGACGGTGACGAGGCCGGTGTCAAGGCTGCCTTAAGAGGTATCGACATGTTCCTCCGCCAGGGGATGAACGTCAAAGTCGTGTTGATCCCTGATGGAGATGACCCTGACTCTTACGCCAGAAAGCATACACTGGAGGAGGTGGAGGGCTTTATCTCTGAAAACGAGCAGGATTTCGTTGACTTCCAAAGTTCCCTCCTGCTGCGGGACACGGAGAATGATCCTCTCCGACGGGCTGATGCGATAAATGAGATAGCCGACACTGTGGCCCAGATTCCGGACGGAGTCAAAAGGGAGACTTATATCGACTTCCTCAGCCGCAAGTTCGACATCCGGAGGACCGTCCTGGAAGACAGGGTCGGCTTGACAAGGACGAAACTCTTGACCCGGTCCGGACAGCAATCCGAGCCTGACCGAGTACATCCTCGCTCCACCGCGGATAACCCAGAACTGGCCGGACAGCCGCTCGAGCCCGGCCGCATCCATCCTCGCTCCGCTGCGGCTGAGTACGGCCTAAGCTCGACGGCTGCTCCGGCCACTGATGACCTATCGTCACTGGAAACAAACCCGATCATGGCGAAGGCTGAGCGGGATCTGCTGAGTTTCATCCTGACTTATGGCACAACCAACCTTGAGTTCCAGAGCGACTCGGAGTTCTATTCAGAGGATGAGGAAGACGTCCAGACCGTATTCGAGTTCATCAGCCAGGCGATAGAGGCGGACGGTACCGTATTCGCCAACAAAGCCTACCAAGACACCTATGACGCCTATTCTGAAGAGTATTATAATGGATATTCCCAGAATGACATCGTGAGACATCTTCTGGACGGAGAGGACAGGACTGTCGCCTTCGTCGCAGCTCAGCTCTCGACAGAAGAGAGGTATGAATTGTCCATTAAGAATCTCCGTGACGCAATGATGTCAAAGGGGTCATGGCTGACGAAATTCGTTCCCAAGTCAATCCTCGTTTTCCAGGCATGCCGCCTCGAGGACAAAGAGCATTCCCTTAAGGAAGATCTAAAAGAAGCCCAGGACAACGGAGACCAGGACCGTGAGATGGAGATATTGAAGAGCCTCGTTAATCTGCGCAAGGCCATCAAAACCGTCAAAGTTCGCCTCGGACGGGAAAAATAATGGCTCAGTATATCAACGATCTATTCTGATTATCCTGGTCTCGAAAGAATCATTTTGATAAGAGACCCCTGGCTGATGATGGCAGTAAGTACAATTGCCATAGGTATGCCCTAGGTTTGTATTGGCAGTCATATGAATCTCTAAAGTGTACTTTCCGCAATATGGACACGTGGTAACAATGTCTTTTGGTCTGGAAATCATAACTGTGGTGTTTTAGTTTATTTTAAAAAGTAACTATTCCAAATCGATAAAGCTGAACTTGTCGTCTTGAGTGTTTTTCTTGACACGGATCTTATAGATGTTGTCATCCTGGAGCAGGGCAGCGGTATGGCTGATTATGCCGATCCGTTTGCCTTGGGTCCGGAGCGAGTTAAGCGCGCCGATGACCACTTTTTGGGTGTCGCTGTCCAAAGAGCCGAATCCTTCGTCTATAAAGAGATTCTTGATAGTGACAGACCCGGAGGAGATGCTAGACAGTCCGAGGGCAAGAGCTAGGCTGACCATAAATGTCTCTCCCCCGGAGAGCGAAGAGGCGTAGCGCTCACCAAGATCTCCGTCCACGAC